>JADHUM010000018.1 GCA_016784545.1 Candidatus Neomarinimicrobiota bacterium | reverse complement strand
TGGCATCCCGCGAGCTTCTGACGTGAATACAGTAGCCCTGGCGACATCCTATTCACTGTCAGGTGGCCAGATCAAGATTATTGTGCACACCGGTACAGTGTTGCCCTCGACACTCCCATGGTTTTACATATCTCATCAACTGGGATACTCTGATCACCCATTAGCTTTTTAGCCATAGCTATCTGCTTCTTTGTGAGTTTCCGGGGACGACCGCCTTTCCGACCTCTGGCTCTTGCAGCTGCCAAGCCAGCCAATGTTCGCTCTCGAATGATATCCCGCTCAAACTCAGCCAGTGCGCCAAAGACATGAAAGATCAGCTTGCCACCAGGTGTTGAAGTATCCAGACTTTCCTGAACGCTCTTGAAGTAAATACCACGTTCATCAAGCAACTGCATTACCTGAATCAGATGTTTTAGTGATCTTCCCAGTCGATCCAATTTCCAGACAATAAGAGTATCACCTTTCCGGATAAACCCGAGGATTTCCTCCAGACCTGGGCGATTTGTTTTAGCACCACTCAGTTTGTCAGTATAGATTTTCTCACAGCCGGCAGTCTTGAGAGCGTCATTTTGTAGATCAAGGTTCTGATCCTGTGTAGATACACGTGCATACCCAATATTCATGATTGGTTCCTTTCCGTATAATTGATTAGATAAAAATGCCTGAATAGATCCCAGACATTGCCTTTCATGTCTCATATACGGTAAAAGCTATCAGTTTTGATACTTTGATTTATAGACGGGTTTTGAGACTCAATTTATTGGGTTTGCAGGGGGTTTGTGGCGAGCTCTGAATCTGTCTCATAAACGGTGGTATTTGAGTCGCTCTTTTGAGTAAAAAGCAAGCCCTAGATCCGTGTCCAGGGCTTGCGTATATGTCCAATTATTGTCTAGCTATTTCAGGTACACCATCTTGATCGTCTGATAGTGTTCCCCTGCTTGTAATCGGGCAAAATACACACCCGTACTCACTGGATTTCCTGATTGATTTAATCCATTCCATTGCACCTCATAGCTTCCTGGAGGTTTCTCAGCTTCTTGGAGAGTTGTGACCTCTTGGCCCCTAATGTCGTAGATTATTAAACTCACCATGGATTGTTCAGGAAGATCGTAACTGATGGTGGTAGTTGGGTTGAAGGGGTTGGGGAAGGATTTTATTTCAATTCTATTTTTTCCTGGTAATCCTGACAAATTTGGTCCATCTATGCTGGTAATTGCTGGGTTTGTGTTACTCATGCTCACTGAATCAATCTCAACTGTTCCGATTGTCGCCGTAAATGTATTGAACAGTGTCCAAACTCCTATCGGGGCGATGACATGAGCTGTATGAGTTGTCCACTCTTCAGTGAGTTCAAAGTTTGTGATTTGGGGATTGCCTCTTGTCCAGATTTGCTGGCCTTGAAACTCTGTAATGAGTTGAGCTTCTGCCCCACTTGCGACCCCTCGTATTTTTGCTGTAATGTAGTACTCTTCTCCCCCTTCGGTGGCGCCAGGAAATAAGTCTCCCGTGGCATCTGTAGGCTGGTGGACTTCTTCCCCAGCACTGAGACGAATGAAGTAATCACCATCAGGGGCATTGCCTGGATCATACACCCTTTCAACACCATCAGTGTAATAGCGCCAACCAAAACCACCAAAAGGTGCAGAATACTCAAAGCTACCATTGGCAAAGTCCCAATTTCTGCCAAAACCATCAATAATGTCACCTGGATTCACTTGTTGCCAATCCGGATTAAGTCCTGAAATGTGATCCAGCAAAACATAGGCTTCACCACTGTGGTCCCATTGGGATCCATGCCATTGCTCCCACAACCAGGGAAAGAGGCAAACTGATAAGTTGGGGTCTCCTGCCTCATCGACAACCTCCTGGGAGTAATTTGCTGGCTCATTAATGTCCCACCCATAAGAATTAAACAGAATGATCTGGGGGTCAGGTCCATATACAAATCTCAAATCAGAGACGACACTTTGGTAGCGATTCTTTACAGTTGTTTGACTGTTTCCGATGTCATTGGCTCCAGCGTTGACAACAATAATATGCGGATTAAAGCCACTACGATAATTTGGATCCTGACTATAGTAATCTTCAGAAAATATAAAGGAGCCAACACTGTTGTCGCCATTATCATTGATCTGAGCCCCCCCCACGGATTGATTATTCATCTCGGCCCCAAGCATTCTACTTAACATCGCTGGATAAGCATAATACGTCCCCATATCACCTTCATTTTTTTCACTGTAATTCGAAGACCCATCCATATTGGAATCACCAAAAAACTCGATACGTAATGTTGGACGCTCCGGTGGTGGCAATACACCAGAACCAATCAAATCAAAACCATAGAAATAAGAAGTTCCGTAAAAGGTCTCTTTCATCATTTCCAGGGTGTGAATTGTGTCAGGAAGATCTGCAGCAATTATATGTGTATCTCTTGAGGAGTTGAAAAACCGGCGATCGCTCTCAGGTACACCATCCACAATGATTCGATATTGATCATTATGTGTCCCGGCCATATCAACACTAATCCCCGTCCCGTGAAATTTTACTATAATCGAAGAGCCTTGCCACCCTACCCATGGGATCGATGGATCATCAAAATTCCACCGCCCTGTATATTGCAAATTAGGATCGGTTGGTGGTATTCTCTCATCACCAAGTCCGGTTGAGCCCAAGAGTAATAGCCAAGTACTCATTATAATTATTGGAACTTTCATCATCGCAGAGACGCTGGTTATCGGGGAAATTAATGCTCTATTCAAGTGCTGTCACCCAATTAACAAACAAGTCTAGCCATTGACCAGTACCGCCATCTTTCCGCCCTACGCCAAAGCCATGTCCTCCAGTCGGGAATAAATGCATTTCTACCTTAACGTCATTCTCAATTAGCCTCTGGGCATATAGCGTAGACTCTTCAACATGACATACATCATCATCATAAGCATGTACCAGAAAAGCAGGAGGTGTATCCTTTGTTACCAGATCGAGTAACCGATTCTGGCGCAATTCCTTGCGAGTCATTTTGCGATGATATAAATCCTTTTCCAACCAATCGATATTTGCCTTGGTCAGATTGGTCACACCGTAAATAAGAGCTGAGAAATTTGGGTTTTCATCTGGTTCGTTACTCTTCCATAAACTTGCTACAGTTGCCAGATGACTTCCCGCTGAAAACCCCATCACCCCTACCTGTTTGTCATCAAATCCGTATTTATCAGAGTTGCTTCTCAATGATTTTAATGCCCTCCGCGCATCAGCTAGAGGGACTTTTTCTGGATGATCCGAGGATTCAGGTTTAGGCAATCGATACTTTAACACCGCCGCAGTCACACCACTTTCAGAAAGGATTTTGGCAATATCGTACCCTTCATGGTACATGGCAACCAATGAGTAGCCGCCTCCAGGAATGATTAAGACAGCTTTTCCAACATTCTCACCTTGAGCATGGTAAATGGTTAGAGTGGGCTCTGTAATATTAAAGACACACTTTGTATCCCAAACTTCCTCCTCATATTCTACTAGCTGATTCTCTTTGTAAAAGGGTTTGGATTGATCTTCCCATAGTTTGTAAACATCCTGGGCTACAGCCTCTCTAAGCAATCCAACACAGCACAATAACAATATCAATAGATGTAAGGTTTTGATTTTAATACCTCGCTTCTCCCAATGAGCCACTATTAATAATCAAATCCATGGAAATGGAATTGATCCTTAATTGACTCCTATAGATCCATAGTCGATTCGATGCTCATTCGTGTAGACAGGGAATGATGGAACATACAGCGGAAAGGGGACATTTTCGCGTGTAGCAATTGCGGGTGTTCGCAAAAGCTGAATTTTGTCGAATTCCTTCATATCTATATGAATTTGATCTGAATAGGCAGACTGAAGTGAATCGATGAGAGGTCTAAGGTAGTCATTTAGGATTATATCTCTGTTGATGGAATCATATTCGAACTCAGGTATCACTCGTTTCAGATAATTGGATCGATAGTGAGAACTCCTGATTTGATCTTCCCATAATTCTACGTACTGTGTGACAGAAGGTACCTGGTTATAGCTCGACTCATATGCCATTTCGGTCAGCTCGAGATCTAAGAGAAGATCCGCAATCGCAAATTTCAGTTGTTGTGGGAAGTCACTATAGGCCATATCTCGATTCCTGTAAACCAGGGGATGACGTTGAATTACATGTTTGAATTGCCCCATGGTCCAAGGCTCTCCGTTCAGGGTAAACAGGGTCTCATAATCGGTTATTTGGGGTTTACTACTTAAGTCTTTATCCCCATTGCTCCTCTCAACATTCCAGACTTCCGCATTAAATAGTTCCTTTTTATCCTGTGCAGATTGGAAGAAGTGTGATGCAAGTGATTGCGCATAGATTAAAAATACAGGTTCATTCATCAGAAATTCCTGTCCCCGCATTAATGATTTTGAAATCTCATCGTGAATTGAGATAGCCATCCTCAATTTCATTTTCTCACGGACCAGACTTAGATGCGACTCAAATTCCCGCCCAGATATCAGTCTATCATCCGTAGTCTCCACTATCTGGGCAAATAGTGTGCTTCCGCCCAAGGTCATAAAGGGTGACAGAATATCACCTTTTTTCAATTGCTTGGAGAAGAAAGCTTGATGTACCATCGGCTCTTCATCGTCAAACCAGGAAAGAGTTTTCTGAGGCACTCTCTCTGCGTTAAATATTGCCAAATAGGTCATATAGATATTTTTACCCTCGTTTAGAGCTTTGTGCCCACGATTAACGATCGCTGTATCTGATGAAGTAAAGTACTGAATCGAATAACTCCGGGATGCTATCCGTGCCTGCCGGTGAACTTCTTCCTCATTCATGATAACCTTTTTAACAGCTCTTTCTGAAAATAGCCATTGCCGCATAGCTTGTTCTGATTGACCTTTTAAGTAAGCTTGAATTGCTTTGCTAGTATCCAGCGAGGAATCTTTACCCTCCTCAAGGGACAGTATTTTCTCTGCAATTAGATTGTTCAGGACAATTTTCTTATGAATATTTGATGAACCAGCGCAAAAGTCTGGGCGAAGTGAAAATTCGCTCCGTCTTATAAAATCCTGAACCGTAATAACTCTTGAGCCCACCTGGGCAAGCACTGTCCCTGCAGGATCGTCTTTAACTTCCTTAGAACAGGTCACAAGGAACATTCCTACCACAATCAGAAAGGTGCCTAGATACTTGGGAAGGATAGTGGATATTTTCGATTGTCTATTCATCATGGAATTAGCGGGGGCTGGACAAGATCAGCAAGATTAATTCAGCTCGAGGATTGATCGAGCACCATTGTTTCGAATGTGCAAGATCTGTACTGAATTTATCCCAAAGATATTGCTCATTTTATCATGATAGGCATCGAAATCATCTGTATGTATATATGCTTGAATCGTTCCTGCAAATCCGCCACCATGAACACGCGCAACCCCTCGTCCTTTTTGCTCAAAAAAGAGTTGTGAAATTCCCAAAGCAAAGGCCAGCCCCTGCTCTGTTCCATCACTATGGGGGGGGATTGCGTTCTGGAGAATACTCCTCGAAGATTCACCGCTGGCGGATACAAGCCCGAGGAATACTTCGAAATCATCCTCTTCAAGAGCAGCAGCCATCTGATTCACACGTTCATTTTCACGATAAAAATGCAAAGCCCTAAGCACGGCTCTGTCGCCCAGTTTCTCTCGTATGCTTAAAATCCTATCTAAAAACACTTCCTCATCAACCGCCCGCAATTGCTCAACACCTAACACTCCGGCAACGAGACGCATTTCCTCAGGAATGGAAGCATAGGCATAAGTCAGATCGGTATGTGTGCTTCCCGTGTTAACTACCACCAAAGTATAATCTTCAGTCGAAAAATCATAGTGAACAGGCTTGATATCTATGGATTCAGGATCTTTGAAATCGATTTCAAGGACCCCACCTACGGCTGAAGCTGTTTGATCCATCAAGCCACAGGGTTTCCCGAAATACTTGTTCTCAGCATATTGACCAATCCTTGCTATCTCCGGTGCAGAAATCAGGTCATTGTTATAAAGATTATTGATGATAGTCCCGATCAGAACTTCAAATGCAGCTGAGGAGGATAACCCTGAACCAACGCCCACATTACTTGTTATCTGCGCGTCAAAGCCGCCGATATTGCCACCTCGCTCACTAATACCCGCTAGTACCCCTCTAATTAACGCCGTGGTCTCACCCATCTCTCCTGGATTCGGTTTAAGCTCTCTTATATCAACAACAAATTGCTTACCAAAGCCTTCCGAGTTGATAACAACCTTGCCATCAACTCTTTTAGATACAGCAGCAAGAGTATCATTTTGAACGGCTGCGCAGAGAACCTTCCCTAAATTGTGATCCGTATGATTACCGCCAAGCTCAGTCCTTCCAGGAGCACTAAAAAAATGAGTACTGTTAGTTTCAGAATGCTGACATAGGTCCTCCAAGCGTTTCAATGCCTGTGAGTCTGGACTTAATTTTCCGTATAAATCCTTAAATAATTCTGAATGATCCTGATTTTTTATCTCTCTGAGAATATCAATACTCGTTAATGGCTTCATTTCAATCTCCAGCTCGCATTAGGAATAAGAATCAGGAAGCGCTGCCAGTGATGCAGCTGCAGTTTCAGGTGTAATATCTCTTTGAGCTTCACCCAGCATCTCATAGCCCACCAGAAATTTCTTAATCGTGGAAGACCTCAAGAGGGGTGGGAAAAAATGAGCGTGTAGTTGCCAGGCAGAAGGGTCACCAGCGATATTGGGTGCCCCATGCCAGCCCATGCTATATGGAAAACTTACATTGAAGAGATGATCATATTTTGTCAGTAAACGCTTTAGTATATCCGCAAGACTTCTGCTACCCAGGGTTTTCACATCCTGCATTCGATGGATGGGCTTAAGCGGTAATACCAGAGTCTCAAAAGGCCAAGTCGCCCAGAATGGAACAACTGCTATCCAATCGCTATTGAGACACACAATACGCTCTTTAGATTCGAGTTCCTGCCTGGCATAATCTGCCAACAAGGGAGATCCATGTTCTATAAAATACTTCCTTTGTGTCAAATCTTCTTTTTCCATTTGAGTCGGGATAAAATCTCCAGCCCACACTTGTCCGTGGGGATGAGGATTTGAGGCACCCATAGCTTGACCCTTGTTTTCAAATATTTGTACCCATTTATAGCGATTTCCCAGTTTCCTGGCTTGATCCACCCAAGTAGAGATCACTGCTTCAATTTCAGCCAACCCCAGCTCTGGGAGTGTGAGGTCATGGCGTGGTGAATAGCAGATAACCCTGGAAGTCCCTGATGCTGATTCCCATTTAAGTAATCCATTCTCATAGGGACCACCAGAAAGCGCCACTTCAGGTAAAAGAGCAGGGTAATCATTGGTAAATACAAAAGTTCTCTCATAATCGGGGTTATTTGCGCCTGTAGCACGAGATCCACGCGGACACAGGTAACAACTCGGGTCATGCTCTGGTCTCTTGTGGCCTGATTGAGCCTCTTCCTGCCCCAACCAGGGCCGTTCAGTGCGATGGGCTGATACCAACACCCATTCGCCTGTCAAAGGGTTATATCGACGATGTGGATTGTCTCCAGGATTATTCATTCAAGTAATAATTCCTACCAGAATACTGCATATAGCACGACCAGAATCACACTAATGATCATCGCGCTAATATTAAATACCGGCTCTGTCGCAAAATATTTTCTGGATACAGGAATACCTTTTTTGTCTACGGCACCCTTGCCTTCGATCTGACTGATAACAGCAATAATAATCATGGTCGCGATCCAGACGATCATCATTTGGTGCATCCATGGCATGCTCGTACCAAGTTTTAGGACTAGTGCAAGGGGGATGGATGATACAGCACCCCAGATTGCAGCATTATTTGTTGATCTTTTATAAAAGAGACCCATGATAAATACGCCAAGTATACCTGGGCTGACCAGACCAGTATATTCCTGGATATATTGGAACATTTCTTTTATTGAACCAAGTGTAGGCGCAACCAATACTGCAATCGTTAAGGCTACTAGCACCGTAATCCGTCCGACCTTAACAGTTTGCTTATCATCCGCATTTTTGTTGATATAGGAGCGGTAAATATCCATTGTAAAAATAGTTGAGGTTGAGTTCAACATAGAGGCCAGAGATGACACAATGGCTGCAGCAAGTGCCGCCAAGACTAGACCCTGCAAACCGGTAGGAACAAATTGACTAATCAGCCAGGGATAAGCCTTATCATAATTAATACCGTTACCAGAACTAAATGCTTCAGTGGCGCCGGGGATAATTGCTGTCCCCTCAGGTGCAGTAAACATCACGTAGGCTACGATTCCTGGAATAACAACAATAAGTGGTATTATAAGCTTTAGAAAAGCAGCAAAAGCGATCCCCTTCTGTGCTTCTTTAAGGGATTTGGCTGCAAATGTTCTCTGAATGATATATTGGTTAAATCCCCAATAGTATAGATTTGCCACCCACATACCTCCGACAAGCACGGCGATGCCTGGCAAGTTGCTAAAGCTGGGGTGTCCCTCCTTGAGGATCATATGGAAATGGTCCCCAGCCACGTTATAGATATGGGATAAGCCATGGAATACACCACCGTCTGGTGTAACATGATTCAAAGCTATTATTGAGGTGATCAGACCACCTACAATGAGTAGAATAACCTGGATTACATCAGTCCAGGCGACAGCTGATAAGCCACCCCATATTGAATAGGCCGCTGCAAAAAAGGCAAGTCCCAGAATACCATGCATGATGTAGTCCCCATTGCCCGCTCCCAGTATGGTATCGAGAGCTTTCGCACCTAGGAATAGGACTGAAGTCAAGTTCACAAAAATGAACAAGCCGATCCAAAATATAGCCAGAATAGTTTTTAGGTTTTTGCTAAAGCGAACTTCAACGAACTGAGGTATAGTATAAATGTTTTTCTCGATGAATATGGGGAGAAAATACTTACCCACGATGATTAAGGTAAGTGCAGCCATCCACTCATATGATGCGATCGCCAGGCCCAATGAAAAACCGGATCCAGACATTCCAATGAATTGCTCAGCCGAAATATTAGCAGCAATGAGTGAAGCACCGATCGCCCACCAGGGTAAGGATTTTCCAGCTAGAAAATAGTCTTCAGCATTCTTTTCGTGCCCTTCCTTACTTCTGGAGACCCATAGTCCTACAGAGACAATAGTTACTGCGTATGTGATAAATACTACATAGTCAATAAATGAAAATTGCATGGATATATCCTTTTTCCTTAAATTTTACGGTACACGTTTATTTTAAAAATCCTGAGTAATATGCTTCTACTAGCTATTAATTCTTATCCATCAATCAGACCAAATTTTAGCACCATTTTATGATGATACTCAATATCCGGAGATATGACCGACGAGGGAAAAGAGGATTCATTCGGTGCATTTGGAAAATGTTGAGGTTCCAGACAGACACCCATCCTTTTATTAAATGCTTTAGACCCCTTCCCAAACACATTCTCACTTAAATAATTTGAAGAGTAGAGCTGCAAACCCGGAGAATTTGAGCTTATAGTTAGTGATCGACCACTCTCTAGCTCACAGAGCTTTGCCACTGGCTTGAATTCATTCTGGGATTGATTAATGACATAACAGTGGTCATAACCTCCAGCTAGTGACAATTGCTTATTGCCATTCCCCATTCTGGAGCCAATCTGATTTGGAGTTAGAAAGTCAAAGGGTGATCCCTGCACAGCTCGTAATTCTCCTGTGGGGATCATACTCGAATCTATTGGCAAATATTCTGTAGCATTCAGCTCTAACAGGTGACCATCAATAGTTTTTATCTGATTGTCACTCAAATTGAAATAAGGGTGGGTTGTCAAGCTAATGACAGTCTTCTTGTCTGTGGTTGCTTGAAATTCTAGCGTTAACTCGTTCTGATCATTAAGGGTGTACGTAATCCTGACTTTAAGCTCACCTGGAAATCCACCCTCTCCATCTTCGCTAGTACGCTCGAGTTGAAGACAAGGATTGACGCCAGTACTAATAATTGTGGCATCCCACAGAGCGCGATTGAATCCCGACTTCCCTCCATGGTGACAACTTGATCCCTCATTCTGGCTGAGATCATACTTCACACCATCAATCTCCAATGCAGCACCCTTAATTCTATTCGCATACCGCCCAATCACAGCTCCCATATAGGATACATCATTGAGATATCCTTCAAGGTCATCATACCCGAGTAATATATCCGAATACACTCCTGCTTGATTTGGTGTCATAATTGATCGCAGAATGCCGCCATAATTCAATATGCCAATAGATATGCCGCCGGCGTTTGTAAGAGTGTATTCATGCACTTCCCGACCATCAGGAAGGAAACCGAAGGATTCTCTGGTACAGGTTGTTGTATTTTGGATAGAAGTAAATTGCATATCTATTTTAGATTCTTTTCTATTGCCATAAGCAGTTTGGTCAAATATTTGTCGTAATGGGGTCCAGCTTGCCAGCGTGTCTGTGCGATAACCAGATCATTGTCAAGATCTACCCTTAAGACTGTTGATGTTGCTGATCCGTGACCAATTATATTTGAGCTAAGCACTGTTTTATCAGTTGGAGTACCATCTTTACCGGCATCTGGATGTTTCATTGTCATCCAGGTAATACCTATTCCCTGATCCCAATCCATTCCAGGGTAGAATTGTGCAAGGTTTTTCGGTAAGATTTGTTCAAAGACCGCAGGTGAGAAGAATTCATACTTTCCATATGATCCCCTATTGAGCAGGAGTTGACCGATGCGGGCCAGATCTCCAGCAGTGCTCTGCACACTGAATGCGAGGTCCTCTTCAATAATTGAATTACTCATATCAAGGGGCTCAAACAAGTTTTCATGGATAACACGAAAAATGCTTTTTCCTGCTACTGCCTCCATGACCCGACCTGCAAGGTTATAGCCGTCACCATTATAAGTGCTCTTTTTCCCAACTGGCAAAAAGTTCAATTGATTGGCTACTACATTTTCTAACCTGTGGTTATGCATACCGCCCCAGCGTTCATGTCCAATGAGACCTGAAGTATGTGTGAAGCAATGTCTCAGGGTTAGGGTTTTATCTCCTTCTAGAGGATAATCTGGATAATAGGCACCAACTGGGTCATCGATCTGAATCAGATCCTGATGCATAAACTGAGCAAAAGTGATTCCAGTGATTAGTTTTGTGGTGGATGCGATGGGAGTTGCAGTCGAGGTTGTGAATTCGCCGTTAGCATCGTGACCAGTCGCTTCCTCGTAGACAATTATCCCATTTCGAGCTACCACTGTGATAAAAGGTTCGCCACTTGCATCGAACCATTCATCTGTCACTGCCTTTAGATCTGCAATAATAATTGGGTTAAATCCTGCATCTTCCGGTGTTCCGTGTCGCAACACCGGAGCAGACTTGCCCTGAATGGCCTTTGGAGACCTGAGAGATGGACCCGAGTACTTAATGCCACCAACCTTTTTCTGAAGACGGATATGATATTCATCGTCCGCAAGCATGGGGCTATTCAAGCCACCGTCGGAGTATTTTCCATGATTCACCTCATATAGATAGGACATGAGTGCTGCACCCTCTTCCTGATCTAAAGTTGATAGCAGCATCATTCTACCTACATACCTGGCAATTGCTTCTTCGTGATTTGAAAGTTGCTCCTGGTCAAATCGCGCTGCTGGAGGTGTCTTTAATGTTGCATATGGCCGTTCACTCCACCCCATCCAATCCCAAGGGTAGCAATAGAGCGTTCCAGCTCTTCGAATGATCATATTCTCTTTCGAAACACATTCAGCAATGAATCCATATCGACCTGGACTTTCTGCCTTTGTTACTTCATTCAGCTCTGCATCAAACCAACGTATGGTAAGCGGAGCTTCACCAATGATTTGTTCAGCGAGATAGGGTTGATCCCATCTCATGTTCGGAAAGTTTCCAGGGGTGAATGATTCATCCCAAGAATTGTACCAAGCAGGAACAATTTTCGAGTTCATGAAGGCTTCGAAATCTTTCTTCACCTTGTCTTTGGCTATCATCTCTGATCGAGATTGAGCATCCTGGACAGAGAGAGAGAATCCCCAACCACTCGTTCCATTAAGGACTTTGACCAGTATGCTATTTAATCCCTTTTTTAGATGAATGGGAAACTGGTCTTCACCAGGATTCACAGCTCTAAAAGTATAGTTTTCATGCACCAGTGATCCATTGGTCCATACTTTGACAGCATCATCTGACCCCAGCAACGCATGGACAGATTGATCCTTCGTTGAATGGATATAAGCAAAGGCATAAGCTACCTTATACTCAGCATGGTTATAGAGCTCAGCAAAATCAACTATTCCCATGGGGTTAGCCGTGGCCTCAACCACTGGGGCTGTACCAACAGTGGCATCCTGATTCTCAAATTGTAGTGTTTGATTCGGCTTGATCACTCCCGTTGATTCACCGCCAATGGATGCGAGAAAATCGTAGGAGTATCCCACATCAAAAGTTCCATCAGATTGTCTTTCTGTGGTGCTAATATTGGGGAAAGGTCCGACGGCTAGCCAGTTCGCCATAGTGAAAATACTGGCTGATTTTTCTACGGGTATGCCTTCTGTGGTTTTGACAGGTACCTCTTCTATCCCCACAGTAGCGCAAGCTACAAGTATGAGCACGAGAACCATGGCCATGATAGGTTTTACAGTATAGTTTTTCATTCTCGCCCCAATTCTCTTAAAAGCCTAGTCGAATGGAATAGGATTGTGAAGTTCCCAGCACACCAATATCTCTGAACGAATATTCCAGGCGCATACTCCGGCCGCCCATGACAAACAACTCTAATCCAGCACCGGCTGACATACCGTATTCAGAATCATCCATGAAAATTCCCTTATACCCGGTTCTCAGAAAGAGTTTCCCAAATCTACCGCGCACATATGAATATTCTGCTCCAACATTCACATATTCACTATTGTTATTGGGATGAACTGCATCAACCTCCAGACACAATCGGTGAAATTGGGATGCGATTGGATAGACAGATGCACCAATTCGGAACAGCATGGGTAATTCCCATTCTGATAATTTGTATTGTCCAGGAACATAGCGATAGTTGCCATCTTCATCAGGGAGAATGTCAATACTGGCGAGTAAATCTTTGCCCTCATACTCCATGGGAGTCCCATAATTATTGATACTCATACCAATAGCCAGCCCATCCTCACGGTCTCCTGTGGTGGTAAAGAAATCCGTTTTCACAATGACACCTAAATCTGCTGCAACAGCACTGGCTGTTGTGTGGTAGATAGAAGAAGAGAAGTATTCAAAGTTGAAGCCCAATGAAAACCAGGTCGCCAGATTTCGAGCAAAGGTTAGCGCCATGACATAGTCACTGGCTGAGAATATTTCTCCTGTTCCTTCTTGCTGATTAACAGTAGTCACTTCCATATCGCCATAATCAGCGTATATCATACTTAAACCTGCTTTTCCCACACCAGGTATATCGAAAGCCACCCCTGCCATTCCTGTCCCAATACCAACCAGCCATGGCTGATTAAAGAAATACATCTCATTTCCACGTGTTTGTGCTAATCCCGCTGGATTCCAGTAGATGGACTCAACCCCAGAAGCTGAGGCTACACGGGCATCACCCATCCCATTCCCTGCGGCACCAAAACCAATTTCATAGATAGAAACGGCAGTGGTTCCGACCTTGTCCGGTTTCTGCCCAAAGACCAAACTAATGGATAACAGTAAAGCAATGACCACTGATAAACTTCTCCGATGATTACGTGTCATCCTCATTTTATCACCGCAAACTTTCCGTGATGGGCTTCGCCAGTATCAGTCTCAACCATGTAGATGTAAATGCCAGCGGCAACATCTAATCCTTCCTTGCTAATCAAATCCCATTGGACGCTACCGTCGCTTGGCTGGTTTTCAACAATGATTTCATCCACATGAATGCCACTGGCCGAAAAAATGTTAATCTCACATTGTGCTGGAATGTGGGTAAACATAATTCTACGATCCTGCTTTAAATTTGTATTCAAAGTGGACTCTTCCATGGCATTGGTGGCGATGTAAGGATTGGGGACGACTTTGATATTTTTCAGTCCGCTGTCAAATTCAGATACATCAACAGCATCGTTTGCTTCAACATTGAAATAGAGGGTGTCAGTTTTGAAAAACGGCCGATTCGAAGTGATTTTGTAGATGTCACCTGCTTGAGGAAGCTCAGATTCATTCTGTGCTGCTCTAAAATCGAGAATAAAGACAGTTCCTGCCCAGCGTCCCTGGGTGTTGATGGGACCTACAAAGACACGATCATCCAAGGGACTGTATACTCCATCTTCATTCATATCCTGAGCCATCAACTCAAACACCTCATGGTTTCCTGCTGTATCAACGAAGCTGGTATTGATGACGTAAAACGGAAACTTCTGATATTTCAACATGCCAGAAGTCCTAGCACCAAACTCATCACGAATCGCACTGGTAATAAACAATTCACTGACATGGATTGAATCATTCGAAGAAAAGATTATCTCAAAATCCCAGGGGAAATTTTCAGTTTCTGAAAGTGTGGTCACCACTTCCATTGGACTGCCCCCTACTAGCCATCCGGAATTTTCCCAGTCGACTTCGGCGATTTTCTGAGGGGAATTGATCTCAAGTCTGAGTCCGTCAAACACATCAGTTGACCAAATTCGAGTTGGATTGAAATAACTATAGTTGAGTGTATCATTTAAAAGAACATTCCCTTCAACATGCTTCTCAGGCGTCTCACTATAAACCAGCATGGTGTCACCTCCTGTGACATCATGGACATAGAGATGACTCGTGGAATATTTCAAACCGTTGGTATAGCGCGGTACAACATAGATAGAATCAATATCGAAGGTGACTTGATAGCGATGATCTGGCATGATGGCCAGGTCTGAGAGGATTGAAGGTGTTACCGTTCCTGAGCCCAGGATGTTGTCACTATCCTCAGTATCCGTTGTTGGTGAAACGTATCCCAAAGCAGTCTGCCTGGGAACAACAATTTGTACATTCTTCCCAAAGTGCAAGATCTCATCACTGGATGAGACAGTGAGAACAACTGGATTTTCGGTAGGCATGATACCCAGCTCTTCCGAGCCGTAATCATACGCTACAAGAGCATAATAATAAGTTCGACCATTTTGAACTTCAGTATCGATGTAATGGTGAACGATCCCTGTTTCTGCTCCTAAATAGAAGAGAGACCCACTATTGTGGGCAAAATCTGCATATTCTGATCTATCATCTACTAGATCACACTGAAACAAGGGATTCAAACTTGCCAGGACTCCCTTTCCATCAGTAATCTCCAAGGCATCAGAGAAGAATTTATCCGTAGACTTGTAGAGTTTATAGCCTTCAAAATCATTTACATTGCCCATAAATGGATCACGTGTTTTGGTATCTGAAAAATCATCCCATGTTAGGACAACCTTACCATCACCGGGGGTTGCTGTAAGTGTGGGCATGAGAGGTGGTTGAGCGAATCGGTAGTCTTTCTCATAGATCACCTGAACAATCCGTTTTTGCTCAAATAGAGCTGGAGCAGCATGACCCGGGGCATTCAAGCCTGCAAGGGGATCATAACTGTGCAACTCAGCCATTGAAATCCGTTCCTCGTGGTTCTTTTCCAACTTAAAAGGACCTGAGGCAAAGGTGAGGATGAGGTTAGATAAGGGTCCCGACCATTCTTCCAAATGATGTTGTCCAAGTAAACCCCACATGGATTCATCACCTTTCGGCCAATGGTAACTATCGTTAAAGTTTGGAATATTAAACATTCTAAAAGCGGTTAACCCCACCATATCAGATTCTGATACATCAGTGTTATTGAAATCAGGTTCGCCACCCCCGACGATGAAACTATAGTCAGGACGGTGATTACATTCGCTTCCATCTGCATCAGGACCAAAATAATTCAGTTCGCCAGGAGCGACTCCGTCAGTACCTACATCATCGCCAGCTTCTTCACCGGGATCTAGAAAGTAGGAGCCATTTGAGGCCAAATAGTAGTAGTCCCCATCTCCATTTAAATCTATTCCATCATCCCAATCCTGGTCCTCGTCCGCATCCCAATGTGGCTTTAAATCATCTTCTGTGAGGCGATAGAATTCCAAAAACTTTCCGAGATCGGTAATACCATCCAGTGCCCCAATAAAATTTACTGCTGGAGTTTTCCTATCTTCATCGGTGAGTCCATCATCGTCGTCATCAAGACCATTATAGGCAACCCCAGGACTCTCCAGATATGCAAACCCCAGAGTGCCAGTTGTTCTTCCCCCCTGACCAATACCATCTTCATCCCAGCAATAGGCCATATCAACAACTGTATCGAAGAATCCAATGTCATCGCTATCCCATTCACCACCAATCCAAGTATCTACCCAATAGCCAAAGGCAACTTCAGGTAAGTCATAGTCAGAGATGTTTGCTATTTCATATTCCCAAAAAATGGCGTCACGGGCTTGTGCGTTGTTCCATTGAAAACCCCGCTGCTCCACACGGAGACCTAAGCCACCCCAGGGCATCCCAGATTGCACAGAAACTGATGAAGATTTGTCACCAATATAGTGTCCAGGTCTTGGATAATATCTTGCTCGATCCTCAAACCCCAGATACTCCTGATCTTGAGCATCATTCACCACAAAATAGGTTTCAAGTTCTGAGTTTATTTTACCGCGACCAAAGCGACCATCCCATTCCCCCTGCCACTTCAAATTGTCACCATAAGCAGGCCAGCCAGCTGTTGGCCACGATTCCGGACGATTACTCATGGCTGGAGTTCCGTGTTCTATGATTTCATTGAAGTAACCAAAGACAGGTTCAAATCCCCATCGAATATCTCCAAGGGGATTCAGGTCCATATTTTCACGATAATTGGTTTGACAGTAGTACAAAGTATCAAGTGGAAATCCACCGGAATAGTTGGCAGGATCCTCCACTGGAATGGTATCCTGTTCAAGATACACCTTTGCACCAACGAGCAATCCGATACCGTCCAACATTCTGGTACCATCAAAGGTATTGGGCCATAGTGATTCGCCTGCTGGACTGGCTGAGGACCAATAAGATAGTTCGGTAGTATTGCGGAATTCCAGACGAATTCGATTACCATCCATGTAGCTCAAGCGTTCTGCTGCTGGATCACCAGCTGCATCTGCTGGTCCTTCATAAATCACACTCTGCGCTGCCAAATTCGAAACTAGAAATCCAGCGATAATTACGAGAAAACTCTTACGTATATTTTTCAAAGTCTTGTTCCTCATACCCACTTAAAAAGTTATATCCATACTGAATTTGACAAATCGTGGTGCTTCAAACATGGAGGGATCATGAATAGTATCTTCATAATCATTAAAATCACTATAATGGCCATCGAGATCATTATCGCGAATAATGGAGTTGTAAGCCTGCCCTGTTCGACTATCTACCCATGCATCATTGAGTTCATCCAATAAATTGTATACCTGGAGGCCAAACTTCAGCCCCATATCATTTCGCAATCTGAGGAAATAATGGGCATTCATATCAACTGAAAAAGTCGAGGGCATATATTCATTATTGGGAAGAAAACTTATGTCATCAAGAATTGAAATATCCAGGGGTTCCCAGGTAAATGGTGTCCCTGAATCAAAGTAGCCTGTGAGACTCAAACCCCAGGAATCCATTCCATAGGATACAGTTGTATTGAAGGTATGACGCTGATCCCAACTCATGGGGATAAGGCGAGTAATGGGATCCAGGACGCCACCTGCACGATCAAAATTTTGGGTAGGGTTATCCGCATTACCTCTGGAGTATTGGAACGTGTAGTTCAGAAATGTTGAGAATCGATTCTTAGCATAATCTACTTTTAACTCCAGACCTTTGACATTTCCATAATCCTTGTTGGAGTAAAGCCCATATTTTGTCTCATTATAGGTCGTAAAGATCTGTGTGCTTAAGAGATCAAAAATATCCCGATAATACACTGCTACTTCAAGTGAGAGAGATTCTGTTAATCCCTGCCAAACGCCAACTTCATATTGAACAGTTTTCTGTGCTTTGAGTTGGGCATTGCCCATGGTGGTTTGAAAATCTTCAGGTCCGACGAAAAATTTGCTATTCTGATACATGGCATACATGGGTGGCATCTGGAAGAAATGACCATAGCTAAAGCGAAGTACTGCTGCATCACTCAGTTGGTAGGCCAACCCAAATCGTGGACTGATCTGCGTCTGCACTTCGGCTTCGGGATACTCTGACATCAATTCAGGGTTATTGGGATAAAGAATCTGATTGGCTGGATTACCGCGCTTCGAGGGATAAACGGTATTCGGGTTAAAATAATCGTAGCGTAGGCCATAATTCAAAACCATCTCATTGTGTTCCAGCTTATCCTGAACATACACTGAATACTCAATTGGCTCAACGTGATATTCATCGGCGTAGACTGAATTGGTATCTGTGTGTATGAAGGGTTGGTAATTGATATAGACTTTATTGGGGTCTGCAGGATTTGCAACTGCTTCGTCATCTTCAGGTAGAAACTCATAGGCGTTTCGGATCTCATACCACTTATTTTCAAGTTCATGTTGGGTGTACTGAACACCAGTCTTTAAAAAGTGGTTTTTAGTAAATTGCCAGGAAAGATCCCATTTTGCACTGGAATTTGTGGACCAGCGGCGACTATGACTTTTTTGTTGACCACCGGTCATAAACCCGGGTCCCGAATTGTTTGAATATCCATCATGGACATAGACAGATGTATCCTGTGGATCTTCAGAGAGATACCAACCCTCGTAATACTTGAGTTGGCTAATTTTTATATCGAAGAAAAGTGCTGGCGAAATCACGGTATTCATTTGATACGCAATCAGACTACTATTTGAATATGAAATATTTTTTCCATCGGGGTTGTATTTCCATGCGTGACTATAGCCTTGCCAGTCATCGTCATTACCCTGGTAAATGAGTGATGCTCTAATACTATTGGATAATCTTGATGACAATTTGGTCATGATTGATTGGCTGCGGTTGTAATTCAGGGATACATATTTACCATCCCCAGTATTTTCCGTTACCCATGTACTGCTGTCGGCCTTTGGATAGCGACTATAGTCTTCAGGAACAAAACGACGCACTCCATTGAGATGATTGCCATTATCCTGAGAGCGATAGTTTGCAATAAGTGTCAACCTGTCCTTGATGAGAGGCCCACTAATATTGAATTTTAGATCGCTATTCCTGGCAACATCACCAGACTCGAGCCCGATAAAAATATCTCCGTGTCCTGTATAATAATTGCCAAATCCAGCAGAGATACTGCCGTGGTATTCATTGCTACCATTTTTTGTCACGGCGTTGATCACACCACTCATGGCACGGCCGTACTCAGCATTAAAAGTGCCTGTGATCACTTCCAGGTCTTGGACAACTTCCATTTCTACTTCGACAACTTTTCCAGAATTTCCAAAGGCCTCTGTAATTGCCATGCCGTCCAAGAGATAGGACACTTCAGAGGCTCGTCCACCCCTGACATGACCTTTCACAATACCTGCTTGCATGGAAACAACCTCATCAAGACTTTCAACAGGGAGCATTTCCATTTGATCTGATGAAATATTTCGAATAGTACCAGTCTGATCCTTCTCGATACTGATTCTTTGGGCTACAACAATGACTTCTTCTCCTTCGACACTAGCGATATTCAGACTAATATCGAGATTTGAAGTTCTATTCACAGACACATTAAAATCTTGGATAATTGCAGTACCATATCCAATCATTGAAATGTTGACATCATATCTTCCTGGAGGAATGTTTATTATATAGAAATCA
Source organism: Candidatus Neomarinimicrobiota bacterium (assembly GCA_016784545.1). Taxonomy (NCBI): domain Bacteria; kingdom Pseudomonadati; phylum Fidelibacterota; species Fidelibacterota bacterium. The sequence goes on along the minus strand of JADHUM010000018.1, from coordinate 37,461 downwards.
CCATCAATATCGCATGCTGCACCTAATGAGGTCGAAGATATGATCACATTGGCGCCAGGTAATGCCTCCCCTGTGGCTGAGTCAGTGACTTTACCGGCCACTTTGCCAGTGGTTTGAGCAAAAACACTCAATCCACAAAGTGCAAAGACGATAACCATTATTTTTTTTTGCATGATATTCAAGGATTTGTCCTCCGGAACATTACTTACATCATGATAAAGAGAGGTGACTCAAATTGAGTCACCTCTCCAAACCAAATTTGTTCTATTTAACTAGAATCATCTTCTTTGTTTGATTATAGCTACCAGCTTGAATCTGATAGAAATACAATCCAGAAGACACATTTTGTGCATTAAAGGTTGCTGTATAATACCCAGCAGTCTGATTATTTTCAACCAGTGTGGATACAACTTCGCCTCTTATGTTGTATATGGTCAATTTCACATCAGCCGTTTCCGGTAATTCATAATTAATATGAGTTAATGGATTGAAGGGATTTGGATAATTGTCCTTCAAAGCAAATGATGTGGGCAGGCCAGATTTTGTATCATCAAGGGCAACAACAAAATCAGGTAGTCCAACCCAGGCATAGGTCCATACGTCAGGTCCGGAGTGCCATGGGTTGATTTCAGAGTTCGCACCTAATTGCAGGCGACCTTCGTTGTATCCATTCTGTACATCAGCGTCAAACCCTAAAATTTCGAATGGAATCGTCATACCCTCAACAGGTGTGAATTCGGCATCGCCAGTATCATAAATACTGGTGAAGGCGATTCTAGCCTCGATTATATAATCTGATTCACCAAGAGGTTCGAAGATATAATCATCTGCACTTGGCTCCATATCCCAGTCACTGCCCCATAGGATAGTATTGGGCAGAAATACCAGACGATAATCTGGTTCTTCACCTGAATAGAAATAAGGATGTGGAATACCTAGTTCATATAGTCCAAAATAGAATTCGATACCTTCATCATCCCACCAGTCCACAGTATTATCTTCAGTCCATGTGAAGTGATCATCTAAGACATCAAAAGCAACATATAGATAGGTCTCATCCATGGCAACATAGGCCTGGTAAGAGAAATCCGCATCACTATCGATGGTTCCTTCAACTGGATGTGAACCTGGTGTAACAGTAAATGGAACGATGTGAGCCCACTCACTCAAATCAGAATCAGCAACAAAATTCACTGGTGGTTCAAGTGAAATGATTGCTCTGCTAGCACCAACATTTGTGAATGGACCAGCAGTTGCAAAACCTTCTGATAGATTTCCAGCAGCATCCATACAGGTCACTGCGTAATAATAGGCGATTTCAGCCTCTTCTAGAGGATGATAAATTGGATGAACAACCACTTCACCATCATCTGCACCATATTTTACTACGGTCAAGCCATCGTCATCAAGACTTTCGATAGGACTCAGGCTGGCATAGACATTATAGCTCTCACCTGATTCACCAGCTACAGCAGTCCAGGCGATTTCGTTGAAATAATCCGTGGCAACACCGGCCAATACATTGGTTGGTGCTAACGGAGCTACGACATCAACAGAAACAGTGGGACTACCTATCCAGATATCATCAAAGAGGACTCTTTCTGGAACCGTGTTCCATACTGCTTCAATGCTGAAGTAGTAGACAGTGCTTGCATCAAAGCCATCACCCTGGGTAAAACTTGCCAGTGGAATTTCCAATGCTTGCCATTCACCATCCCATAGTGTGGTATCCATGACAAAATCAGCTGCATTGTCGCTCCAATCGTACCAGCGAACTACCAGAGGGTCTATCTCTGCCGGTGCTTTGACTTTCATTTTCAATGTGTCATGCGCCATGGCATATGTGAAATCCTGAGGTTGTTGCCAGAAGGTATAACCCTGTCCCTGCCAATCCCAGTTTGAGGTTTCCCAAACAATGGCAGGTGTACCTGCACCATAGCCCTCACCTTCAGCGAGGGTCAGTGAGTTTTCTTCAAAACCCCAGTAGTCTGTATCAATACCAGCCGATAAGCTCTGACCATTATAGATGATCATGGTCATGGGAATCTCAGGTTGGCCAATCCACACATCATCGATATGAACTTCAGCAGACACACCATTGTCCATTTCCCATTGGAAGGGATTTTCAGCTTCAAAGCTCAATGCAACAATATCGGTTTTATCGATATCATTTGTTGTAGTCAGAAAATCTGATAGGGCAATGCTGTACTGGTGCCAGGCACCGTCATTCAAATCAGCAAAATCATCAATCTGGGCCCAAACAGTATAGTCCCATGTTGAATTGTCAGAATCATAAAGGAATACAGACATACTGTCATCGGCGTCTAGCCCATTGGGAGCACGCATTTTGAAATATACCGAGTCCGTGGCCCAGATGGAACTCATGTCATTGCCCACATTGCTGTTTAAGCCAATGAAATTACCCTGCCATCCATCTTCGGCTGAGGTAACCCATTGAATTCCGGCGGTTCCTGGTGTATATCCAATTCCGTTCACAGCAACTGGATCCTGGGCAAAACCCCAGGGCCAGAAATACATGGAATCAGGTAGTTCACCTTTGAAAAAGACCATAGATGGACTTTGCGCATATGCAAAAGACACACACATGATCAGAAGAACGATAAGGGTAGCTATCCTTTTCATTGTTTTCTCCTTTTTGTGGTTACTTTCATTCTAAATGCCTTGAGAAGCAATGCTTCTCCTTATAATTATTGAATGTAGAGCATTTTTCTTGAATGGAGCTGGTCTCCAGCTCTCAATGTGTATAAATAGATCCCACTTGAATTTTTCTCCTGATTATGAGACAACCCATTCCAGGAATAGCTTTGAACACCCTCGTCGATGGTCTCCCACTTGACGCTATGGATTTTTTCACCGCGGAGGGAGTAAATTGATAACTCAGCAGCTCCAGAAGTGGGCAGGTTAAAGCACAGGTTGGTTTCAGTATTAAAAGGATTTGGATAGTTTTGATACAATTGATATAAATTGGGATCATAGCCTTCAAATATTGGTTCTGCTTGTTTTGATTTCCCTATAAGCGTAACAACGGATTGACCTGGAATGGTTATGGGTGTTTCTGAATCAATGATTCCCAGGTTTCTCAAATCATCACCAGGCGTATCGCTGGTCAGATAGGCTTCATATTCAGGGATCCACGGAAGCCCGGATAAATTGAGCGAAATATCCTTGCTACTAGAGGCTGCATTTATAAAAACCAGGACAAGGGTTTTATCATCAGGTGCCACATAGGCACTTCCCATGAGCCCAAACTTATTGTTGGCTCCTGTCATTTGTATACGTGTATATCCAGGTCGAATAAATCGACTATAATTGCCAAATGCCCACAGCAGTTTACTCTCGATGATAGATTGATCCTGAGGATTCGACCGATAATTTGTGTATAACAACCCATCCTTAAAATTTTCAGGTGATACGGCAGTCCACCACTGCCACGATGAGGCATTCAATAGAGTCAAATCATGGTGCATTACTCGAGTAACATCAATGGCAGTGGTAATGCCCAAATCTCTGCCGCGTCCACCCTCACCATTTGGTCCCTGAAGAATGGTATATTCCGTCACCCAGTATGTCCAGTCATCGGCCAAATAGTCATCGAGATGAACAAGGAGTGATTGTCGATCCTGCACAAGTCCTGTATTGATCAAATCAGACCAATAGGAGTGACCACCAATATGTTTGCTAATTTTCCCGCTCAGATCTGGATGCCCAATGATCTCACTGAGGTATGACCCATAGTTTTCACCATATTCCTGTCCCATCCCAGTGTTTAGTTGGTACCAACTTCGCAAATCACCACTTTCAACCAGAGATATCTCCGTCTGTAAGTCAGTTGTTTGCAGAGTATCATACAGGGCTGAAGTGATCCTGCGGATATCTTCGTTTGAAGCGCGATTCCCCTCCTGATCTGTACCATCATTCCATTCCCACTGAGGTTCATTGACTGGGCTGACATAGTCAAATTCTAAATCCCAAGCATCCTTAAAATGAACAAGAATATCCTTTAAATAACGGGCGAACTGATTTTCCCAGCCCGTTTTGAGATTTGTTGAGCCACTACCATCCGTGCAGTTTGTGAGACCATTGCGAGTCATTCTGCCTGGAGGACTGTTGACAAATGCGATAAACTGATTAACTCCACGGACTTTGGCGGCATCTAAAAACCAGCGTTCCTCAGATTGTCGGGTCCAGTCATACTCCCCTGCTCCAGTTTCAAATGTTTCCGCAGTACGCCAGGAATTGTTTATGGTTTGAGTATTGATACCTCCACCGATATTGAATCGCCACTGTGATAGACCAATTCCCTCATCGATAGAAAATAGAAGATCTGCAACGCGATTTTTTTGAGTTTCTGGCCACTCTCCAATTTTCTGGAACGACCAGCAATCGGACGCACCAAACCCATCCATTTCTTGATATCGAATATCTGTATTAACGTTAATGGGTAGGCTATCTGCAAATGCAAACGTTTGAACTATAAGTCCAAAGATTAGGATACTATATGTCTTGTTCTTGTTCACTTCATTAATTGAACGCTAAAAATTGCACTTCCACTGGGACCGGCATTATCATCAATACCAACCTCAGCATGAAACTCAGAATAGTTTTTGTCTAACTTGTATATAATTTTGCTATTTGCGTGAGACCCTAGCCCCTTCGCATAGGTCTTGCCCCCTACACTAAGCGGCATTCCCTTGACGCTAAGATCAAGTCCAAGACTTTTCCAACCCTGAGCAACAGATAAAGCTTTGAGATCGCTCAAATAGGTTTTAACACCTTCTGCGTCCACAAGATAGGCATCACACCAATTGGTATGATCTTCGTCCGTACCATCCTGGGTAGGTTCAGCCAGGAGAAGTAAATATTTAGTCTCCTCCAGTTCAATACTCACAGGGGATGAAGCTCCCTTGAAGCGCTTAACTTTACTTGTGAAGGGGATTTCTTTTTTCCTCAGGTTGAACTGACTCAACTCACTATCCACATATCCCTCTCGAAGCGACTGAGCTGTGAGACCCATGCTCTCTTTTGTCGACAAGGCACTCTCGTACTTCTGGATACCACTTTTTGAGAAAGCTGGATCATTTTTCGTGTACACAATTTTGCTTTCAGGTACTCCACTCTCCAGCGTGAAATCTATTTCATCCTCAAAGAGGGAAGTTTTAGTCCCTATGGAAGGTGATGGTAGAATTCTGGGCAGTTTATCATCGCGTTCACCATTCACATCATTTGTGAAACGCAAAATAAAGGCATAATTATATGTGTTGGGATGAATAAGATATTCATCATGCGTTCTGGGGTTCCAGCTATCATCTCCCCCCAGACCCATCAATTTTTGATCAATGTTGACAGTAACTGGTCCTGAGTTCTGAATTTGGTATGTGTGGGAGGCCTGAGTCAAATTTTCAAGGGTATAGTGGTGAGCACTTAGATCGATACTCGGCATACCGTATACAATGACCCCAGCACCTGATGCATTGTGAATAGTCCCCCAGCGAACATCTGTCTTATTACCATTTTCCTGAGGACGAACATAGGGATGATACTGTTCAGTGACAGTTCCACTATATATCCCCAATGGGGCACCGTGCTTGCGATCAACATAGGATTCATGCGGTCCACGACCGTACCATTGGATTTCTGAAAATGTCGCTGCCATTCGAAAGGTCATCCCAATCTTTGGCAAGACTGGAAGTAAAGGAGATATGTCCGTTTGGACATCTACATGCAAATCACCATTACCAAATACCGTATAAGCGATGCGCGTATTAATGTCTCCAGTCGTGGCTTGATAGCGTTCCCTGACCCGCATTCTGATAGCCTGTTTAGATCGTTTCTCTACCTCCACAGATATGACTTCTCGGGAGAGCGAGTTGTAACCTGCATCCAACCAGCGCTGTGCAAAACTGGCAGCATCCCCACCTTCGTCATTATCAGTCGGTGCTCTCCAAATGTTGTGCACCAATGGCATTTCCAGCATTTCAACATTTCTCATCTGTACAGAAGTCAATACGCCACTCGCCAGATTAAATGTGAAATCCTTGCCACTGGCTCCGACTTTTAATTGTTCCTCAGTTTGTTCAATGTTAAGTCGCGGAAAGGTAGCACTTGATGCTGAATTCATTAATAATTGAGAATGTTCCTGGATCAAGATCTGATCCGATGCCACTCGATGCCCCGCCTTCGCCCAAGGAGTGTCAGAAGCGAGTTCGAAGGTGAAATTGATAGCATACTCGTGGTCTTTACTTTTCGTCCGAGATTTTGTAAAGACAGGAAGATTGAGATCAATACTTTCTCCTGGCGCTACATTTGAAAGCTCAATCTTGGCAGCAGCCAGGGAGATTCCATCCTCCAGAAGTTCCCATGTCCCATTCAGATGATCCAAATTCTGAAAGAAATACCGGTTTTCCAGTTTGAATTTATTGACATCAAGTCCATCCCATGTCACCTTGATATTCTGCATGTGGTGTTTAATTTCATACAGTCCTGGATGCGGTTGACGATCAGGAGAGACTACACCATTTATACAAAAATTTCCATCATGGAGTACTTCACCAAAATCACCGCCATAAACATAATATGATCCATTCTCATCGTTTCGGAGCAGGCCTTGATCCACCCAATCCCAGATGAAGGCTCCTTGAATACGGGGATACTTGTATATGGCATCCCAATATTTGAAAATGTTGCCATTGCTGTTTCCCATGGCATGAGAATATTCGCAAAGGATCACCGGCCGTTCAGGATTCTCATCGTGCAATTTGATCATGAGATCCACAGAAGGATACATATTGGCAATTATATCATAATGGTTGGGTAGTGGACCGTATCCAGGCTCTTTCCCTTCATAATGGATAAGCCTAGAAGGATCATATTCCCTAATCCAATCAGCCATAACATCATGATTAGGACCATAGCCTGCCTCATTTCCAAGAGACCAAACAATGATTGAAGGGTGATTAACATCCCTCAGAACCATGCGTTGTGCACGTTCCAGAAACGCTTTTTCCCATAGAGGATCTAGCGTGAATTTTGACCAGAATGCATGGGATTCAAGATTTGCTTCATCGTAGAGATAGAGTCCGTACTCATCACAGAGTTCATACCAGCGAGGATGATTGGGATAATGGGAAGTTCGAACTGCATTGACATTAAATTTCTTCATCAGTTTAATATCGGCAATCATTGATTCATCAGACACAGTGCGCCCTGTGACAGGGTCATGTTCGTGGCGATTGACTCCTTTAATGATAATCGGTTTACCATTTACCAGCATTTGTCCATCCACCAACTCAACAGACCGGAATCCTACCCGTGTGCTTACGTACTCAATGATCTCTCCCTTATCATCGCGTATTGTGAGAACCAATGTATATAGATTAGGAGTTTCTGCTGTCCAGCCCTCGATCTCAGGGACCACAATTTTCTGCTCAATAACTTCTTCACTCTGCGCAGCTATTGTGATATCAATAGACGGGATGGAAGCAACCAAGTTCTTCCGCTTATCATAAAGCTCGGATTCTAGTGCAACCATTCCATTTTCGGAGGTATAGTTTTTCAGGTTGGCTGTCACTACTAATCTTCCATCCCGGTAATCATTTTCTAAACTTGCAATTGCTCTGAAATGCCTGATGTGGGTATCAGGTACATGCATGAGATAGACATCCCGATAAATACCACTTAATCTCCAGAAGTCCTGATCCTCGATATAGGCGGCATCGGACCAACGAAACACTTGAACTGAAATCGAATTTGAGCCAGGTTGAAGATATTTGGAGATGTTGAATTCTGCAGGAGTCATACTGCCCTGACTATAACCGACCTTTTTTCCATTCACCCAAATGAAGAAGGCAGATTTGACACCATCAAAATGGAGCATGATAGCCCCACCGTCCCAATCCTCACTTATTTCAAAGTTTCTACGATAAGAGCCGACTGGATTATTATCCTGTGGTGGTTTGGGTGGCTCTGGATTTACAAAGGGTTCCTGGACATTGGTGTAGATGGGTTGGCCATAGCCCTGTAGTTGCCAGGAATTAGGGACTTCAATATCGTCCCATGAAGACACATCGAAACTATCTTTATAGAACTCCAGCGGACGATCAGAAGGTTTTTTGACCCAATTAAATTTCCATGCTCCATTTAAATCAAGTCGATGTTCTGAATCTCTTCTATCCCCTGCCAATGCCTGGTCCAAAGAAGAATATGGCATGAGTGAGGCATGACCTGGCTCTTTGTTCTGATCAAACATTGTGGGATCTTCCCACTCTGGAATAGTTCGGGTATCAGGTGATTGAGCACATGAGACAACAAGGATTATGAGTAAATTTTGAGTAAAGTAATTCATCAAAGGTTTCATGTTTGTTCTAATCCTAAACTTTGCACGCCGATGATTGGCGAATAATCAGTTCTGTTTCTACTATAACGGTTTGAGGTGACCATTCTGAGTGATCCCCTTCAATCTCTTGAAGAAGTAGATCTGCGGCAACTTGGCCCATTTTGTAACCATGCTGATCCACTGTTGTAAGCGGTGGTTCAATCATTTCAGTAATTGGATTGTTACTAAACCCTGTAATGCCGATGTCCTTTGGGATTTGAAAGCCCTTTGACCGTATCTCTTTATGGGCTCCAACAGCAACTGGATCATTCACTGCAAATATGGCATCTGGTCTGCTTTTTAGCTCCAAAAGCTGTCGTAAACCTATGGCTCCATGTTTTTCGTCCAGCTCAACTTCAACAATTAGATCTTCGTCCATGGGAAAACCTGCATCTATAATTGCAGCCCGATAACCTCGTTCTCTCTCTTTTGATATTTTGAGATTACTGGGGCCTGCTAGATGAGCTATCCGTTTATATCCACATTCAATAAGATGTTTGGTCGAATTAAAAGCTCCTACATAGTCGTCGACGATAACTTTGCTGACATTCAGGTCTTCCAGCACTCGGTCAAAAAGAACTACTGGAATACCCCGGCGTCCAACAGCCTTGAAATGTTCACCATCCACTGTGGTTTGAGCAACTGATGCGATGATACCAGCCACTTGATGTGAAACGAGTGTTCGAGAGTTCAACACCTCACGTTCGTAGTCTTCATTGGATTTAGTTACAATAATGGTGTACCCAGATTGGAAGGCACGATCTTCTATTCCATCCACGGCAGAGGAAAAGAAATCGTGACGAATTTCAGGGACAATCACACCGATGGTGTTGGTTGATTTTTTTTGCAGATTTCGAGCAACATTATCAGGAAAATATTCCATCTCAGTCGCAGTTTCTTTAACCAACTCAACAGTTTCCTGTTTGATCAAGGGATGATTTCGTAGAGCCCTGGAAACAGTTGAAACGGATATACCAAGTTTATTGGCTATATCCTTCAAGGTGGTATTTGGCTTCCGTATATTCATTATTTGACTTTTGCAAACGTTTGCTGCAATCGTTTGCAATAATATATGCAGAAATATCTCGTTGCCAATATTTATTGTTGAATGGATCCAAACCGACAAGGGTTAGTCATGTTTTTAGCAACTAAAACCCGCTAGTCCTTCCGTAAAGGGTCTGCATGCTACTGAAAATTACTCTGTAGTGAGTAAACCCTTGGTTCTATGCTATTCAAGCAGAAAGTTTATCTAGGGGATACACACTCAATGAACAACCAATTTCATCGGTACCTTTTGTACAAATATTCCCTTATATTTTTTTGACACAAACTCCGTAACCTACTGACTATCAGAGATATATTCAGGACTTAAAATCCCTCGGTCAGTTTTTGAGTGAAAATCGACCTCTTTGTGTCTCATAGTTGTTTTTATTGGACTTGCGAGAGCGGTGTGACTGGAAAGTGACCAGTGGCAAAAAGGCCCCTGAGTTTGGAGGTCAAGAGCTTTTTTCTATGTCGTGGTGCCAAAGTATTCGCTGTTAAAAAACTGCTGTTCCAGATTTAGCGGGGGATGCGAAGACAAAAGCTGTTACCCGCAGGAGTATTAGGTTCGACCCAGGCTTCACCGTTATGTGCTGCTGCTATTCTCTTTACGATAGCAAGCCCTAGTCCTCGCCCTCTCTTTTCACCTTCTTTAAGCTGAGCCCGTCGAAGGATGAAGCCATCCACCGTTCTCGCAAAGCCCGCAGAGCCGCAGAAACAACTAAAGTGTTACCCATGTCCTGACTTCACAACTTTTAACTTTTAACTTCTCAATCCCCGAGATCTCAAGAAATTTTGATAAAGAAGATATTACCTCTGGGCTCATTCGGCTTCACACCGACCTGGGCACCATGCGCTTCAACAATTCGTTTGACAATAGCCAACCCCAGTCCCCGTCCTGGTTTTTCTGTACCCATCTGATATTTGCGCGCAAAGACATTCTCCCGCAAGTTTTCGGGAATGGTAGACCCAAAATCTTTTACATTGATGGTAATAACCCCTGCCTCACTCTCGTGATCAATGATAATCTGATCGCCTTCAGCGGCATATTTAATAGCGTTGCTTATATAATTTCTAAATACCTCTGATAAAATGGGGTTGGCCTGTATCATCAATTTTTCCGGCAGATCGATTTTAAGAGTTAATACGGCCTCGACCAATCGATCCTGGAATTCATTGGCCATGGATTTGATATCGGCTGTAATGTCGAATTCAGATTTTGGGATTGCATCACCCAGCGCCAGTTGAGAGAGGGTCACAGTATTCTGCATGACAGCCAGGAGACGTTCACTGCTGCTTTTTATCAGACCCAGCTTTTGATCACCAGCGTTCTCGCTGGCCAGCAGGTCAGACATGGAGTAAATGATACCAATGGGGTTGGTCAGGTCATGAGTGATGGTGTCTATCAATAATTCCTTCATTTTGTTGGAATCAAGAAGTTCTTTTTCAGCCTTCCGGCGTTGTTTGTCGAAATGCTCCAGTCGTACGAAGCTGTAAACAATTCCCGCAAGACCCAGGAGCCAGAACAAACATCGCGATATGATTTCATTCACTGGATTCAGATACCCATCATCAAGCGCGGTTTTCATCGGCACTGCAACGCTGATTCCGCCCCGGATATCACCCAGCTTGTAACCCTGTTTTTCATGGCATTCCAAACACGATTTCTCAACATAGAGAGGACGCATCATTCGAAAATATTTGACTCCGTCCAGGTTTTCAACGGCGGTCACTTCTGAGGTCGAATCATTGAAACATGACAGGGCAGATTTTTCCCAATCATCCGCTTCATTTTCTGGCCGGATGGGGTTAAGGCTTGTGATGTGGCCCCTGACCCCTGTTTCCTCGAGAGCAATTTCATGGGCTAGACGGGTCATATAGGCCGGATTCATCAATGTTAATGTGTCCCCGTTGGCCAGGAGCAAATCACGGTGTTCCATGTCAAGATAGGGATTGGGTCTGATCGATTCGTTCACGCGAACGTAAACACCTCCGGCATTTGCATTCCAGCGGCGATATTGAACATCTTTTTCGAAGGCGGTCGCTGCCTGTGTATGCGCATTTCGTAATTCAGCTTCTTTGAGATTCAGTAGGCTCCAGTTCAATTCAAGAAGAATTATCAGGGTCCAAAAAATCGCCATTAGTAATGCGGTCCGTTTCAGCCTGCTGGATGAGGGCTGTAAATACTTCGGTAAATTCATAAGCGGTTCTCATTCATTTTTATTTACCCAGGTAATATCATTCGCGTGTAATATAATCATGGCAACCAGATTCTATAGCACTCCCCTTTTCTGGGACAAATGTCACCAGGTGAGGTATTGAAGGAGACCAGCGAAAGATTATCCTGTCTCGCAAAGCCCGCAGAGCCACCTTTCGACCTTCAGACCTTCGACTCTCGTTCCCCGCCTCGATACACCCCTACGGGGCACTGTACCCCGCCTGGGCGGTGGCGGCGACCCGAATAAAACCCGGACATCGAGTGTTCCGAACGCAGTGAGGAATGTACCGAGATGGAGGGGTCGGTGGTAGATCTTTGCCTCTCGCAAAGCGCTCAGAGCCACCGAGTCTCGTCTGTTTCGATTACTATGAGAATATCCCGCGCTAGGAACGAACGCAGCTGACATAGTAGCGAGCTCTAGCTGGAAGTGATGGCAAAACTTATCTGACTTTTGGTTCACCTCTTCCACCTAGGTTCTTGAAATCAATACGCAACCAGGTTTTAAACGGTATATTAATCCAAAAGCATGCCCCAGTTGGTAAACTAGACATTCTCCTCACAGTTGTATATCGATTGCACATATAGTGCACACGCCGGGACTCAACCACCTGCAACTAACTGATACACAGCTACTTATAGAACCAGACAATGGGACTGAAAATCCCCGTGTCGGCGGTTCAATTCCGTCCCTGGCCACAAAAAGAAAAAGGTTCGTGAAAACGGGCCTTTTTGTTTTTGTGCAAGTGGTGCGAATTTATCTAGCTAATGAGCGGAGCGAATGCAGTTCACCCGGAGCGAGCAATGGCGAGCGGAGAGAGATGTAGGCGCAGCCGAACATCAATTCCGTCCCTGGCACAGAAATAAATAAGTCCGCCATCGGTGGACTTTTTTTGTTTCTATTGCGTTGTATAAATTTATCTAGCTAGCGAACCCTTCGACAATCAGACAAGCTACGGCGCAGCAGGCATATTCATCACTTTAGTTTATCTTCATCGGGGCCGACCGTACTTCAACTGTGATTGATATTCAACCACTTCTCTTAGACAAATCACACCACCACATACTGGTCCCCTCTTGCCCCTCATAGCTCAAAAAGCGAAGATGGGAGTACTAAAAAAGGTCTAGGTCCCTGAGCTTGTCGAAGGGTGCTGGCCTTTTTTTATTGACTCTATAAATTCTACTGAGATCAGAACGTTTTGTCCAACTCGACATACCATCAACAAACATTTGGACCGAAATTTTCAGACTAAACCGCCAAGGATTGTGCTCTTCATATAAGAAGTATTTCAATGATCGGTCAACGCTTATAAGAGCATTGATTGATGAATTTGGATTGGGCATCTCAACATACATAATAGAAGATTGCTGCTACAATGCACTAGTGAACCCAGGAGGAATACATATTAAAGTACTTTTATATTGACTATCGGTCAGTAAGATATTATAATTATGCTAACCATTGGTCAGTAAGACAAGGAGATGTTTTTATGCCCTTACAGTTATATGAGAAAGAGAAAATTTTAGACGCCTGCTTCGAAGTCTTCATCCTGCATGGGTATGCGAAGACTTCCACGGCTATGCTTGCGGAGGCAGCAGGGATATCGAAAGCACTCATTTTTCATCATTTTGAGAGTAAGAAAAAACTCTATATCAGTATTTTAGAGCGATGCTTAGATAAAATGACCCCTGAATTAAATCAGGAATCTCCCGCTGAATACGGGGACTTCTTTGAAGCGAAAGAGCAAAACGGACTCAAGAGAATTGACTATCTGAGAAAGAATCCCAAGCTAAATAGGATTCTCTTCGAAGCTTTTTACTCAACACCTGATGAACTGAAACTTGAGATTCACCAATTAAAGTCACTCATGGATGAAAAGTATGGAGCGATGAATGCGGAGAAGGAACGCCAGATGATGAAGTTGTTCAACAAAATTTCTCTGAGAGAGGGGGTAGATTCCAGGGAAGCGTATGAACTACTCCAAGTTGTTTCTGAATACTTCAGAATGAAGCTGGCTACTGAATTAACAGAGACAAAAAAGATGCATGATGATGGGTATTGGAAAGATTTCTTTGCAAAGAAGAATTCATTTCTTGAAATGGTGCGATTCGGAATAGAAGCACATACCTGATTTTTGGGAGAAATAATATGAGATCATATATTCAAAGAATTCACAATAAGACTCAATTTGACCTTTCCATTGTGGGCGGGAAGGGTGCTAATCTTATCGAGCTGTCTGCAATTGAAGGGATTCATATCCCAGACGGTTTTTGCATCACTACTGACGCCTATATGCAAACATTTGAGAGTTGCACCGAACTAAACAGGTTATTGGATCAACTCTCGCCGATGCAAGTGCATCATAAGGATGAAATAACTGCGATAAGTGGACAAATTCGTAGAGTTATTGAGAATAGGGAAATCCCTCAAGACATAACAGCTGCTATCGAAGCAGAGCTTCAAACTCATGGAGAGGATCTCTCCTATGCAGTACGTTCAAGTGCGACAGCAGAAGACCTGCCTACGGCATCCTTTGCAGGACAGCATGATACCTACTTAAACATCATTGGCAAGGATTCGATTCTAAAGCATATGCGTAAATGTTGGGCTTCGTTATTCACCGACCGAGCAGTAATGTACAGAATTCACAATAGTTTTGATCATAGAAAGGTATTTTTGGCGGTAGTAGTCCAGCGTATGGTTATACCCGAAACATCAGGAATCATGTTTACAGCAGACCCTGTTACATCAAACAGGAGGGTAGTTTCGATTGATGCTGGCTATGGCCTTGGTGAAGCTCTGGTATCAGGATTGGTCAACTTGGACAACTATAAGGTGCAGGCAGGCGGGATAATTACCAAAACCATTGGAAAGAAGAATCATGCTATCTATACCTTGAAGAATGGTGGTACGGGGAAACAGAAAATTGGATCCGATCTGAGAGATGCACAGGCCCTCACCGATGCCCAAATCCTGGAACTGGAACAACTCGGTAGACGGGTAGAAAAGAAGTTCTCCTGCCCTCAAGATATTGAGTGGTGCCATCATGAGAATGAATTCTACATTACTCAGAGTCGGCCAATCACGACCTTGTATCCTATCCCTGAACGAAATGACGGAATGAATCATGTGTATATGTCCGGAGGTCATTTGCAGATGATGACAGATCCAATCAGACCGCTTGGAATGTATTTCATCAAAACTGTACTTGGTAATAATCCCGCGGTGTATTTCGAGCTTGGCGGCAGACTGTATCTTGATATAAGCCAGGATCTCAGTTCCTTAATAGGACGTGTAATGGCGAGTAGTCTTCTTGGTGCAATGGGTGATGATCTGCTTACAAATGCCGTAAAGAAAATAGTAAAACAGAAACAGTATATAAAGACTCTCCCGCGAGGTAAAGACAGAGTATTTCAGGTAAACAAAGATGATATCTCCTTTGCACCGCTAATTCATGCGGTCAAAATTTACCGCAAGAACGACCCGGGTATTATTAGGAAGCTTATTCGTAAAGAAACGCAATCAATAGAACAGTTACAACAGGGAATAGCGCAGCTATCGGGCGATGATCTTTTCGCTTATATCCAGGACGATCACCATGATCGCAGAAAAAAGATGATAACTCCAGAGGTAGCTGGAGCAATTGCAGTTCCACTACTGGCAGGAAAGTGGTTAAACAAAAAGATTGAAAAATGGCTTGGCGAAAAGAATGTTGCTGACACCTTTGTTCAATCGGTACCGAACAGTGTCACCATTGACGCAGGTCTCGCATTGTTAGATGTAGGGGATATAGTCCGGAAATGCCCAGAAGTACTGGCCTACTTTGAGCATGCAAAGGATGAGACCTTTTTCGATGATCTGGCAAGGCTTGAAGGTGGCAACGCCGTCAGTAAGTCAATACATGAATATCTTGATCAATTCGGTATGCGCTGTTCCGGTGACATTGATATCACCACAGATCGCTGGAGGGAGAAACCTACACTGCTCATCCCCATGATCCTGAGCAATATCAGAAATTTTGAACCAAATGCACGGATGACAAAACATGAGCAGGGCATCAAGGATTCAGAAGAAAGAATACAAGATCTCGCAAATCGCCTGAAGAAGTTGCGCGGTGGTAAGAGGAAAGCAAAAAAAGTAAAGAAAATCGCAGGAATTATACGGAACCATATTGGCTATCGTGAATTTCCAAAATTTTCCTACATCCAACGATACTTTATCTATAAGCAAGCCCTCCTCAAAGAAGCAGCGAAGCTTGTGAAAATGGGTGCTCTCCGGAAGAAGGAAGATATTTACTTCTTATATTTTGATGAGTTCCGTGAGGCGGTAAAAACCGGTAAGCTTGACTATGACATCATAACTAAAAGAGAATCGGAATATCAAACCTATAAAAAGCTAACACCTCCCAGAGTGATGAATTCAGATGGTGAAATCATAACCGGTGAATATGACAAGAAAGACATCCCGGTTGGTGCTCTCCCAGGTGTGGCAGTATCCTCAGGTATTATCCAAGGACGAGCACGAATTGTAAAAAAGATGGAAGATGCAGACCTTGAAGAGGGAGATATTCTCATTGCTGAGTACACCGATCCTAGCTGGACCCCTCTTTTCGTTTCAATAAAAGGGCTTGTTACAGAAGTGGGAGGAATCGCTACTCATGGAGCCATAATCGCGAGGGAATACGGCCTTCCCGCAGTTGTAAGTGTTGAGAATGCAACCCGCTTGATAAAGGATGGGCAGATGATACGAGTGAATGGTACGGCGGGCTATGTCGAGATAGATATCCCAGGGGTATCTACATAATCACCATAGGAAGTAAACCTAAGCTCTTCATAAAATCACACATTCATTACAGAATTCGGAGGAATGTTATGGCATCAAATACAGGCAATCAACAGACCGTTCAAACAATGACTCCCACTCAGTGGCTAGGGCCGATCAGCGTCTATCTCCTCATCCCCGTCATTCTCTTAGGATGCGGTGGGCATCTCGAGTGGTGGCAGGCGTGGGTTTATGCCTTCCTGATCATGGTCGCCGGTATAGGGGGGCGCATATGGGCGGAACGCCAGCATCCAGGGCTACTGGCGGAACGTGTCAATTTTGAAAAGGCGCAGGAGGCGAAGCCATGGGATAAACTACTGGCTCCACTGATGGTGGTGAGTTTATTTTACCCTCCGGTCATTGTGGCGGGACTCGATCACCGTTTTGGGTGGTCCCCTCCCTTCCCGACATGGCTTACCCTGCTCGGCTTAGTCTTGATCGCATTGGGATTCGCCTTCGCCACGTGGGCATTTGTGGAGAATCGCTTCTTCTCAAGCGTGGTCAGGATTCAGACGGATCGAGGACATCTGGTGTGTGACACTGGCCCCTATCGGATCGTACGACATCCGGGCTATGCTGGAAACATGTTGGCGCTCCCGGGCATGGTGTTGGCCTTGGCCTCGCTGTGGACGCTCGTTCCGGCTATGGTGGCCTTGATCATCACCGTGGTCAGAACCGCCTTGGAAGACCGAACTCTCCATGAGGAATTGCCGGGGTATCGAGAGTATGGACAGCGCGTACGCTATCGTTTGGTTCCGTGGATTTACTGAAGATCCTCACCTCAATGGTGTGAAGTGGAATCGGAATATTAATAATTCCTGGAATAGCTTTAGACGCAATTTCATCACTCAATTATTTTGACACAATTTCTGTAACCTGCTGACTATCAGAGATATATTCAGGACTTAAAATCCCTCGGCCAGTTTAGGCGTAGAAAACGACCTGTTTATGTCTCAAAAACGGTGTCTCATTATTCAGGCACTATTTTGCTGTCTCATAAACGGTGGTTATTGAGACCTTATGTTTCATAAAAATGAAAACCCCAGACAATGTCCAGGGCCTCCATGTATGTCTAACTTTTGTTTGGCTTATTTGAGGTAAAGCATCTTGATCGTCTTGGTATATGACCCTGCCTGAAGCCTTGTAAGGTACAGTCCTGTGGATACTGGTTGACCGGAATCATCCATACCATTCCACTGATATTCGTAGGAGCCTGCAGCCTGCTGTTCTCCAATAAGCGATCTCACTTTTCGACCCTTAATATCGTAAATAAACAGCGTCACTTGTGCTGCCTCAGGTAATCCATAACGGATGGTCGTAATAGGATTGAAGGGATTGGGATAATTGGATAAGAGTTGAACATCTTCTGGTATCAAGAGGGGCACTTCAATGGGCGTCGCATAATCTCTAACGGCTTCTAATAAAACCTCTTCCCCTGCAACAAAGTCTTGTCCTAGGGCCCAGATTAGCACACCACCCAATTCTCTGGTCCTGGCGTACTCACATTTTAGCGCAATGGAGTTTGGATCGTCGTAGGTGATCAACCTGGTCATATCTGGATTTTGGAGATAGGGGTTGTTGGCCACATCATCCCAATGATAGCTCCAGCCCTGATCAAGGAAGCCAATCAGGTCATTGTATTGATAGGTGATGTTTCCACCTGTGCTGGCTCCGTTTATGGCTGATGCAGCAAATTCCTTCCCATAAAAAGCCAAGCCCAAGTTCACCTTGGCTGGATCCAGATGACGGGAGTTAAGAATATAATTGATGCTCGTATGACATGAACCATCAGGATCATTTGCAGGCGAAGAGTATAATGGCGAATTGTGACCAGCATGGGTGGTCCAGGTCCCATGATAATCATAAGTCATCACGTTAAACCAATCCACCAGAGGTTCAAGTGCAGTGAGGTCATAGTGTTGCCCTGACCAATTTCCGGCAGGGATGGCCATGGTAATCAGGAAGTTATCAAAGATTTCGTCCGTAGCTGCTCGAAGCTCTTCTATGAGAAGGGTATAGTTGTCGGTTTCAGTTGAGTTAGCAGGATGTTCCCAATCAAAATCGACCCCATCATACTCATAGTACTGACAGGTCTCAATCACATTACTGATAAAATTTGCTCGACTTACAGGATCAGCTGTCATAGGTGCAAATCCAGCTGAATTTCCCCAACCTCCAAAGCATAAAGAGATATAGCCCCCATTTTCATGGATGGTTACATTCACATCCACATCTAGCATACCAGCATAACTCTGAATTTCACCACTTGCGCTGGGCCAGGCAAATGATTGATTCACATGAGAGAGAATACTAAAATCAAGCTCATCCACCCCCATACTGGACATTACCCATTCAGGATAGTAGCCAACGACCCGATTTTGGGTTAATCCACTAGAAAATAGGACGAAAAGAAGTGTCATTGATTTTATGTATGAATTCATAGTAATCCTGTCGATGGGAGCTGGATGGACCAAAGGAGGTCACCCAACCTATCGAGCTTCAATATTCTAGCCATTAAAAAACAGTACTAACTGCAAAGCGCGACTCTATTAGAACAACGACTATTCAGTTTCCACCTTATTAAAAGGTACAAACCAGGCTGCTAAGAATGAGGGAATGGTAGCCACCATGACCCAGAGGAAGAAATATTTATACCCCAGAAAATCGCTGATATATCCTGAGACCATAGAGGGGAGCATAAACCCCAAATTCATCACGGCTGTAGCAAATGCATAGTGAGCCATTTTGTACTTTCCAGGGGCAATTTGTTGCATCATGAAAAGTATGATACCGACAAACCCAAAGCCATAGCCAAACCACTCTATGGTGATGGCGGCACAGATAACGGCAAAGTTTTCAGGCAGGCTGTAAGCTAAATAGGCATAGACTATATCTGGCAGATTAAAGATGATGGCGAGTATAAAGATTGAATTCTTTAGACCCTTCCTTGCCACATAATAGCCTCCAGATATTGATCCGATTACAAAGGCGGCAGCACCAAATATTCCGTAAGCAATTCCAATATCGGAAGTGAGGAGTCCGAGTCCACCGTCTTCTCTGGCTGCACGCATGAATAAGGGGACTATTTTGGTCAGTTGACCTTCAGCAGTTCTAAACAAAACGATAAATGCGATGCCCCACAGAATGTTTTTTTTCTGGAAAAAAGTTTTTAGGACTAGCCCAAAAGTCTGAAAAGCTTCACCGAAGCTCTGCACCTTGGTTGAAGCACCTCCAGATGGCAGCATCTTTAAATGATACAAGGCCATGAGAATGAGGATGATGCCAAATAAGCCCATTACTACCATCCAGGCCTCTGTGACACCAATGGTCACTTCGAGTTTTCCTGCAATATAGACCAGAGCGCCCTGAGACAGTACTTTTGCCACATTATAGAAGGCACCCTGCCAACCCACATAGCGTGCTTGCTCATCCGGGGAGAGCGTGTTAATGAAAACGCCATCCGCCGCAATATCATGGGTTGCTGAATTGAAGGCAATAATGACGAACATTGCCAGGGAATAGCGCAGAAATCCATCAAGCGGTAATGATAGAGCCAATAGTCCAAATGCAATGCCACCAATAAACTGGGTAGCAACCACAAAATGTTTTTTGGTTTTGAACATTTCCAAAACTGGTCCCCAGAGTGGTTTAAGGGTCCAGGGCCACATTACCAGGGTTGTGAACAAGGCTATCTGAGCATCAGATAAGCCTAGGCTTTTGTACATGAGAACCGAAACGGTAGCCGTTGCAACGAAGGGTAGACCTTCAGAAAAGTATAGTGTCGGCACCCAGGTGGCCGGGTGTTTAGATTTGAAAAAATTCTTTATCATTTAATACTTTCCATAAAATTTTAAGTGAACTGCATGTTGGACAATAATTCCGGGCAATGAGTTGAATCTAATTGCTGAAGTACACTATTTCCAGCCTTAGTGGTAGTGAGAATACAGCATGGCTCTTCATCAAATTAAAAAAAATGCCCCATGCAAAAACAACACATGGGGCATAACCAAAGGAGTTCTTTTTGGTTTACTTCAGATATAGCATCTGTTTAGAGACACTCTGAGAAGCAGATTTAAGAGAGTAGATATAGATTCCACTACTCACCATTTTACCAGCATCATCGGTTCCATTCCAACTCACCTGATGACGTCCAGCATTCTGATAGCCCTGTTCCAGGGTTGTGACCAGCTCACCACGGATATTATATACCGCAATTGAGATCTCTTCGTTGCTAGGAAGAGCATAGCTGAAGCTCGTTGTTGGGTTGAATGGGTTGGGATAGTTCTGAGATAGTTGGAAATTCTGAACGACCTCTGGAAGATCATTATCGATGCCAACAACCGTAGAAGCATGTGTCATTCTTAAGTTATCAATAACGAAGCCCAGGGTATCATCAACACAGGCATTCCAATCGGCATCAACCTGCTCTTGAGTTGTATGAATTCCAAAAGCGATCCCAGCAACAGTTGCAATTTCATCATCGTATGTGGTGGACCAGGATGGTCTGAACATATCATCGAGTGGGATTACAATTTCTCGCCATTCATGGAAAGTGATATCGATGTGCTCCATGATGCCATAGTGACCGGGACGTTCAGCATCCCCACCCCAGCGATGGAGTTCATTTTCATCAACATCGAATAAATCGAATGTAAAGATCAGATTCTTCCGAACTGGAATTTTGAGCATTTTTATATTGAATCTTAGCTCTGTTGCTGCACCGAGCGAAACTGGCGTAGCAAATGTGTAGCCTATATCAGTCCAGGTTCCCCAGGTTGCATAGGGGGCATCAAATTGAACTTCAACGGCCATGGCTGAGGCACCCTCAAAAATGTTATCATAATCATCTTCAAGAAGAATAACAACATTTTCATTACCTGCACCCATTGTCCAATCACCAGCCATCTCATCAAACGCATGCATTTGGCCATCTTCAACAGGATTTGCTAAATACAGATCATCGATAAGAAATGAGACTGTATCAAAGGGAGCGTTGAAAAATCCTGCAGAGCTATCTGAATGAACACCAAAATTGAATGAAGTGATTGCACCAGGATCAAAAATGCCATTGTCCGGTGTGGAGTACCAACCAGGTTGGGCAAAACGGCTGAAAGGAATCACGACTTCAAACCACTCAGATCCAGCAGCGTCTGTATGTGGGCTATAGAAAATATCCATATCTTCAGGATAACGCCATAGTTCACCTGATGCTTCAAACACATCACAGGTAAATTGCATAGACCGAATGTTTGAGGTGGGTTCTTTGAGAAGCTTCATTTTGAAGCGCATCTCACTGTAGCCAGTAAAATCTTGGACCTCTGGAAAGGTAAATCCAAGGTCTGTCCAGGTACCCCATCCAACCAGATCTACCAGCTGAACATCAACCTGCATACTTCCGGCTCCTTCTACGAAGTCCTCAAAATCATCTTCTAGAATAATGGTGTTACCGGGATGTCCCATCACCACGGCCCAGTCTGCAGACGTTTCATCAAAACTCAGAATCGTCGTTTGAGCAAAGCTCAAGGTGCAAAATAAACTTAGTACAACAGCCCAAGCTGTCTTCTTTTGTAACCTACTAAGCATAATCAATCCTCCTTCTTTGGATTTGTTGTCTTGGTTGTTTTTTTCATAAAAATTCATCAGTCTTATAGACCACGCCCGTAATGGGGTGCGCCAGGTTTTAAGAGGTTAACACGGATGATCCTTCTCAACTCAGCATCTCGATTGGCGCGATTTACATACATGAATGCACCACTTCCCCAGACCATATGATCTGCTGGAAGTAACAATTGTCCGGGGTAGAGGGCTTCAGTACTCCCATCGGGATGTAAAACAAGAATTGGATCGAGGGTGGTCGTCGTCGTATTCGCTGTGCCTATATACATATCGCCATCGCTGGCAAAGGTGATGGATTTTAAATCGGAAGCAGAGAAGGTTCCTGAGTTTTCCCAATCGAAGATAAATTCACCGGCTCCAACACTGCCAGTGTCGCTAAGAATCTCACTGCGCCAAATACCATCTTCACGTCCCAGATAGACATAGCCATCGTACACGCGCACTGATTTTATTTTAACGCCATCGTAATAATCACCCAGTCCATATACGTTGCCATTCACATTGTGAGCGACCAGTCCACCACTGACCCCTCCGGCATAAATGTTTCCCTGTGCATCAAAATCAAAGGAAGTCAGGCGGACATTACTTCCTTCTACGCTCTCGGGGAAAATGATATGCTCTTCAGCATCACCCCCATCAGGTCCGATACGGTAGATACTTCTTTGACTGGTCCGTTGGATAAATAATGCGCCACCTGGTCCGACTCTCATCTCACCGGCTGAGGGAAAGCTTAGGGTTGTTCCAAAAATGGTGCGCTCACCAGTTTCTGTGACCTTGATAACGGTTCTATCATCCAGCATCGCGTATAGATTTTCAGCATTATCAACTGCAATACAGCGCGTCTTTTCAGCATTTCCAAACCCGCCATATTCCAGGCTGAGATTGGCCAGACTGTAGGGCACGGTGACAATATTTAAGGCGCCGTCAACAACAAGGTTTAATGCAAGATCTTCACCCACAATATCTGGAGCGAGCACAACAATTTCAGTTTCTGATTCACTCTGAATCTGGGCCTGAACACCACTGAAATAGACCGTGTTTCCCCCACTGTCTGGTGAAAAGTGTTCTCCACTTATGGTAATAATTGTATAGGCAGCAAAAGCAGTCGCCGCCGGGGGCGTGATATCGAGGATAACTGGATCCGTTCCAATCACTTGGTCGTCATAAGTTAAAAGATCAATTTCGGGATATTCCTCACAGGCGAACATCAATATGCCCACCAGTGTCACCAGAAGAAGTCTTTTCATATTGCTTAAATTCTTAATGCGCATTGAGCCTGTTACCCTTTTCATCATAACGCGATCCTGAGGGAAAATCTTTGTACATTATCAAATCTACCAAATGGCGTGAGGGCATAATCGAAAGCAAAACCTGAGTAGTTCACGCCTAAGCCAAAAGTGAATCCGTCTTCATCATTATTCATGATATAGCCCGATCTGAAAGCGAGCATTTTTAGCGGTTGATATTCAAGACCAAACTTGAATTGCTCAGGGTGAGATCGAGGATGGGTTGCATCCAGTGCCAGATGGACGGCCTGGTTAGATTCCATACCCATCATTTCAAAAAGCTCCATGGAAATCCCCAAGGTGAATGTTAAGGGAAGTTGGAAGTTTTCTTCACCATTGGCGTAGGTGATTTCCTGGGAAAAATTCTTCACCGACATACCCACAACCAAATTTCTTATTCCTGTATTAAACAGGGTTCCGAAATCTACCGCCAAAGCACTGGCAACATTTTTAGTGGTGGCAAATGTGGAATCTTCTTTGAGGATGGTACTCTGCCCTAGCGCTGAGGAGGCATTTTTTAGATGAACACCCACAGCGAATTTATCTGTAAGCGCCCTGGCGTAACCCAGACCCAAGGAAAATGCGGATGGGGAGAACTCTTCGGTGTCGATATAGCCCATTGCATTAGGCCAAACCATGGTTCCCTGGAGGGTCCCATAATCCACCGACATCAAACTCAAACCAAACACACCATACTTTCCATCTTTTGGGCTATAAAGAATGCCGACGGAATTGTGTTGAATATTTGCTATCCATTGATTGATGTTGAAGCTGGCGTCGAACTGTGTCGTCGTGCGTGCCATCCCAGCGGGATTAAAAAAGAGTGCCGTAGGTGAGCCTGCAATGGTTGTAACTGCTTCAGCCATGGCTGCTGCTCGCGCATCAGAATTCACGCTCATAAACTGGAAGCCAGTTTGAGCATCCTTTTCATTAGTTTGGGCTAAGCCTTGCGAATTTAGACAAAGCATTAGAATCAAAATGATGACTGTGCCTAAGCCGGGTTGGTTAAGCATCCTCAAGCTTCCTGTGTAAGCCCGGATCTGATCTCTATAATTCATTGACTTGGGGCTCCGATCTAATCATTCTGAAGAAGGGTTATGCGAAGGGGAACCCTCGAGGTCCCATCGATAAACTTGGTCACCTTGACCTGCACTAAATATGGAATTGCCTCAAGATCAAAAGTGGTACGAGTCTTGACCACGGGAGTGTTGGCGATTTCTGCTGTGGCAAAGTCGGCCACATACTCCTGGGTACAGCCCGAAACGATGGCCAGAGGCATATCCTGGGAAGCAATATTCGCGAGGTTTCCATCTCTGTCGATGAGATCAATACTGACATAATCACTGACATTATTCTTATCAAATGCCCAACTTACAAAGACCGTGGCCTCGCCAGAAATAGCGCTTGGGAAGTGTAGGTATACTGAGTTCCCACCGTAGTTCACTAAATTCGTGGTATCCAGGACCACCGCATCCAGCTGATTGGCAATGGAGTCGTATAAACTCGCAAATGTGGATGTTTCTGTAAACACCGTATCGGAGAGCAGAGAATCCAGCAATATGGTGAATGAATCCATTTTAGCATTTAATTCTAAATAGAGGGTATCCACAACCACGCTGGTATCCTGAGCGCTATAAATAGTGTCTAGTGGGTGAAGCTCGCGGGAAAGAAACTCACAGGCTCGATCGTCAAAGGTAGAGATACTTGTCTCACCTTCTGCAAATTCCTCAGGTGTGACAAGGTCACAGGTCATGAGGGGCGCAAGAAGGCAGAGCATAATAAGCCCTGATATTAGTCGATGATTGAAACTATTTTTCATGGATGCCTCAAGGGTCCGGGAGAAATTCTTTATCATCGGATCACCACAAATTTTCTAATGGTTTGATCACCTTTTCGATAGAGGACTTCGCCTGTTTCCTCATCGCTAATTTTTCGGGTGACCTCAAAATGGGCTATGTACAATCCGCTAACCACCAGTTGGCGGGCAGCTGTGGTTGAGTTCCACAACTCATCTCCACTGCCATCCTCGTGTTCAATTGTTTTTATCAGATCCCCTCTTTCAGTATAAATCCGGATCGTGCAAAATCCTGGGAGGCCATAAAAGGCCAAGCGATCGGAGGCATTGAACTGAAGACTTCGGGCCTTGATGTGGTAGGGGTTTGGGACAATTCTAAGGGCAGTGAATGATTCGGCTGCAGGTCTTCTCAAATAAGCGGGTGTATTGGTCATGGTGTAGAATTTACTACTCACCAAGCCATTGCTCCCTACACTGAGCACATAGTAATAATAGTCAAAACCCCTCCGGGCAGTCACATCCTCAAATTGATTGACGACTTGAGCTTTATCTGTGCCGGGACCGCATTCATAGATCTGCTCAAAAAAAGCATCTGGCTTGCCTTCAGCTCGATAGACCTGATACCCTGAAAAATTGTCATCCAGCTCAGCTTGTTGATTCCAATTCAGGATAATTCTATCACCACCGGAGTTGATCAGAAATTCACTGGGTGGTGGTGGGGGTTGGTCGATGACATAATTGTTGTCATAGGTGTCTTTCGCACGCCGAAAAGTCTGCATCAGCGAATCTTCACCGGTCTGTACCCACTGGCGCTTGTACTCATTACGGTCGGTGGTGGTCCCGCTTCCAGGCAAGTCAAAGGGACCAGCATCATTGAACCAAGTGTTTCCAACAAGGGTACTCTTTTGATAATCAATTCCGGCAACGGCTTCTGCAAAAACGATGTGAATATTATCACCAGGGGCAAGGGTATAGGGTCCATAACCTTGAGCTGGTGAATAGCCACCTGGATCACCGCCGTATTGATCACCACAACTGATACCACTGGATTGCATTTCCTCCCAAATTGACATCTCGGGATGGCCCTTGGTCATATTCTCATAATAGGTAGCCATAACGCTGGGTACATATTGATCGAATGACAAGTTGTCCCCGTCAGACCCAAGATGGGCTGTGGTGGATGGCTGGCTCAGATCATCACTCTCGTCATCGGCACTACCATCAGCATGCAACACGACAACCCCGGTGTATGCCGGATGTCCCAGAGCTCGCCCTTCTGTAGGATGAGGTAAACCCCAATCGGCATCGCATCCATGAATTGATTGGGAATGAGGTCCATACCAAACATATGTTGCGCGCATGGGATCGCCATTATCAGGATCCTCAAAGATGGTATGATTTACACTGTTTCGTCCCCAAGTAATGTTATTTGAAGGGTACCAATCTTCCTCGAAAGGGACCCAACCAAAGGCATAGCGAGATTGAAAATGAAACACCACATCCGTGAGTGTTTTCTCTACTACGGTGCCATCAAGATCAATGATTCCAGTATTTTCAAAGACATAATCATAAATAAAATAGTTGTCGTTATTCTGTTGTGAATAAGCTGATAGGGTTCTCGTGACGGTAATTCCAATTGATGAGTTTACTTTATTGATTATGATTCTATCAGCGCTGATGTCAGGATCAACAACATCAACTATATCACCATAATCCATATCTGTACCTGGATTACCATCGACGATCACTAGAGGGTGATCAAATTTTCCGATCATACTGAATTCTATGGGCATGATCATGCGCAGTGGATCAGCTGTCCTGGTTCCGGCCACCACCACTTTATAAGGAAAAGGTGTGTCATTGTAGGTCGGGTCAACATAATCAGTGGTGCCGATCCACATTGATTTGGCGGCTTGATTATCATAGCGACCATATTGGGCTGGCCAGTTCAAGCCTTCCATCTGATCACCCAGTGGTCCGCGAGCTTCCAGCTCACATCCCAAACTTGAATACCAACTGTGCAAGTTCCCTACTCTGAACCATTTCACCTCGAGCCCGCTTGGCTGAGCAAAAAGCGAAATACTCAAGGAAAATATTGCGAGAGCAATCAGCAGTTTGCGTAGATGTTTCATGTTGATGCCTGAGCTATTCATAAAATATTTTCTTTCACTATTGGAACAGACCTGCGCTGTGTACAGTCTCTCACTCAAAATGTTAATTGAATCCCAAAAAAGATTTGTCGAGGATTTAAGAAATTAAAGGAAGTTTGATTGGGCATATCGATATAGGCTTTTTCATCCAGAATTTTATCCATCCGAGATTTGCTGACCTGGGACCATTGAGCCTCGTCACCCTCACCGATGTATTCCCAATAATCTGCATCGTGCACGATTTCACCATCATCTAGCCTACCATAATAAATGGCACCGTCATTGCCACGATCAGCGATTCCATTGATCAAGCCCTGTTGTTCAATGGGCTGAAAATCAACGTCCAAATCACGGTAATCACCAATCAAATCGTCGCCAACTATATTTTGATAATCACGGCTTTTGGGAAGATGCAATGAGGTGAAATATGAGAGTTGGTCATGGAAGTCTTGAAAACCAACTAAGGATAGACTCTTTGTATTCAGGGCATTATTGACCTCTACAAAAAAGCTGATATTTCTATCCTGGATGTAGGTGTTTTTCTTTAGACGAATCACTAGATTGTGTAGATTGCGATACTTCAGATAAGTTCCGGCCCCTTGTTTTGCACCAGGATAGGTACCCGTGACTTTGAGTTGCTGACCTGCTTTCCAATAGCCTAAAAGATTCAAAGCCCAGCTACCAGCAGGATTGATACCCATAATTTTGGGTCCAAAAGTACGAGGTGTATGAAAGGTCACACTGGCTCGGCCATAAGGCTGAGGAATCGGTTTGGACTGGTACAGGTTGGCCGTATTCTCATCATAATGACGTTGGTCTGTCGGATTTTCGTGAATCTCTGCCTTACCAAATCTTCCTGATGTAGAAACCTGATAGGTGTAATTGAGAAAACCCGTCACCCAATCGCCCTTCGTTTTCCTGGCGGAGAATTCAAGACCGCGTATGTCTTCGTAGCTATTGTTGTTGGCAGCTCGAACCTGGATACCATCTCGGCTGAAAAAATCTGTGAAATCCTGTTGGTCAATTATATCATGGTAAAATCCAGCTACCTGGAATAGGTATTGATTCATAAATGAATAATCAAATCCCAACTCATAGGATACTGTGCGCTCGAGGAATAGCTCAGGATCACCGATATTCTCCAACTGGCCAAGGCTACCACGACCCATTCTAAACATTTCCTCATAAGTGGGTAACTGCTGGAAGTGTCCATAATTGAAGAAGAGTTTGGACTCCTTGGTGATGGGGTGTGAAATCGCTAGACGGGGGCTCAGGTTGAAGCGAGATTTTGCATCACTGCTCGTATAAGAGGAATCAGAGTTATAGCTCGGTGAAGCATATTCTTTCCATTCATCTGAAAAGGGAATGAGTGAAGGCCAGGCTCGGTTGGCATTACTATAATCTGCCCGCAAACCAATGTTTAAAATAAATTCACGAACTTCATATTTATCCTGAATATATGCGGCAGCTCGGATGGGGTTGTTCTGAGTTTTGACATAGTTATTCCCATCTGGGAAAAGTTCTTTGACAAAGCCATAGCTCAAGTCCAAATCGCTGTAAGTCAGCTCAAATCCGGTTTTGACGAGATTCTGAAAATTGAGTTGGCTGGTCAAATCAAATTTTATGGTTGTGGATGTTGTAACTGAGCTATCCCGCGAGGTGGCTGTGTGGCCTCCAAAGAAGAAATCGGTTGCCTCATTACCAATACCTACATTGGGTAATCCGCTAAACCCAAAGGGGGCTTCATCTACAAAATAACCCGGTACTATCTCATTGCTCCGGGTTGTGTCGCGCTGCGATATAGGTCCGGTGAGATAACTTCTGCTGATTTGTTCCATACTGGCGGCGTAATAAGTTTTTGCACTGAGGGTATGGGTTAGTGTCAGAGCATTCAATTGATGTTTGAGTGTTGCTACACTATAGAAAGAGGGCGTAAATACTCTGGCGCTAATCTGAGAGTCGCTGGTTCGATTGGCTATTTGCCATGGGGATCTTAAAAAGGAGGTGGTCGTACCATTGGCCTCATCGTAATTCTGAGCGACATTTGCACTTTGACCCAACATACCAATATATCTGATGTTTATTCCTGGGCTTACATCTGCAGTAACCGAAAGCATAACATCATGATCAACATAGTCGTCCAGTGACAAAGGAATCATTAACATCTCTCTTTGTGAGCGATAAGAGACATAAAAGCTGAATCCCCTATGACCCAAAAATGGAACTGGTCCTCCAAATCCCGCATCGATATTGTGATCGATTTGATCAGTGCTTGGCGTTCGGCGATGTTGCCAAATAAAAAGCTTCTGTGCAGCCAGGGGCGAGAGATCATTCGATGGGTCGGTATCTGAGAGGAGCTGTTCCGAGATGGCGTTCCAGCCAGTAAAATCGGGATATTGATTTCGCGTATAAATGTCCCAAGCACCATTATCAGTCCCAGTCCAGGCGACATCTTCATCAAGATATGGGCGCATCCACATTGAGCCTTCGTCATAGGGGGACATGCCAAAATGTTTTGGAGAAGCAGGACTATATTTTACAGTCATCGTACTTTCATAATGATCTGTGCTGCCCTCTTTGGTAACGATATTTACTAAACCCGTTCTTACTTGCCCATATTCTGCGTTAAACCCGCCACGCTCAATGGAGAGTTCCAGGATTGAACTCATGGGTATTCCGGTGATGGGTTGATTGTTGCGGGCGTCTCTAAGAGTAACATCATCGACCTGGAATAGTAATTCTTCGGCTCCGCCACCACGTATAACCAAACCATCTTCGATTCCGGCTTGTAAGGCAATGGCACTGGTAACGTTGGATACGGGTAGCTCTTGAATCTCACGGCCCCGAAGCGATGTAACACTGGTTGCAACATCTGGCTGAACCACAGGTCGCGTGGCTGTGACGGTGACCACGTCCCCTAGAATGGCTGCCGAACTCATGAGGATATCGATACGAGCGGTTTGATCGATGGACACCCTGACTTCAGTGACTGTTATTTCAGAATAGCCAATTGTCGTAGCTGTAATTGAGTAGGTGCCCGGTGGAATACGAAGAATCGTATAATGACCTTCCAGATCAGTAGCCGCCCCAAACATGGTGCCGTCGATGATAACGTTAACACCAATCATTGGCTCACCAGTTTCGGTGTCAGTAATCTTGCCAGAGATTTTGCCTGTCACACCTGCATGGGTCGTAACCATGGTCGAACACAATAGCATGATGGCCAGTAGCCATGAGGTCTTCTTTTGTTTTGAATCAAACTTCTTCAAGAATCTATTCCTAAGATGTTCGTACATTTGTTCCATTCCGTAATTATTGGCTGAAGATACAATCAGTTAGTTTGTTTTCAATAGAAATATACTAAAATATCGCAATTCCTGTCATTTTTTTTAAGATTGATCTTTTGGGGACTACTTTTTTACTGTGTTTGAGAGAGGTTTACGATGCGATTATTGGGCAGGGCAGGG
This sequence comes from Candidatus Neomarinimicrobiota bacterium, assembly GCA_016784545.1. NCBI lineage: Bacteria > Pseudomonadati > Fidelibacterota > Fidelibacterota bacterium. The sequence continues at coordinate 6,677 of JADHUM010000018.1, read as the reverse complement.
ATTTTCAAGAACTCATCAAGGATGATGGATGCAGCGCCAACAGCTACAGAATATCGACCACTACGGCTGGCTACAATATTCAGATCCTTTTTACTGATTGATACCAGTTCATATTCAACCAATTCCTTGATAGGATTAAGAATCAGATCTCCAACCTCAGCAACATCACCGGTGATGATCACCTTGGCTGGATTGATCATGGCAATGTGTTTTGCAATGGAACTTCCAATCATTCGGCCCAGCAAATTGAAATAATGGTTGGCGAGAACGTCACCTTGGTTGGCCGCATCGATGAGTAGTCGAATATTCAGATCCTCGATCTTATTTAGGTATTTCTTTAAGATTTTTCCTTTGCTAAAATGATCTCTTAACCGGCTGAGCATATTGTACATAGGTGGATATTCAGGGGTGACTTCTCCAGAGCAAAAATTGCTTCCATGATATAACTCTCCATTGAGAACTAGACCAATTCCGATACCACTAACATGGGCATCTACCTTCACCAATACGGTCATGAGGTTCCGTTCACCGCGAGCGGTACCGACAATCTTTGATCCTATTGCACTGGCGTTGGCATTGTTCTCTGCAATCACTGGAAATTGATACTTCTTCTGTAATTCCTGGGTTAATGAGAAATTCATTTGAGGGATGATATCCGTCATCATGACTTCTCCGGTATCGCGGTTCACAATACCGGCGACAGCTATTCCAGCGCCGAGAATTTTATCAATACCCACACCAGATTCAGCAATGAAATCCTGAAAGCTAACAAGCAAATGCTGTGACAGCTCTTCGGGATTACTGATATTCTCCGTGGCGTATATCTTCTTATTCTTAACACTCCCATTCAAGCCTAGCATGGTTATAGCCACCTGGCCGATTTCGACATCCAGGCCAATAGCATAGGCTGCATCACTATTGATCTCCCACAGGAATGGACGCTTCCCACCCTTGAAAGTGGAGGTTCCCTTTCCCAGGTTGTTTACCAGGTCTCTCGCCTTTAAGCCCTTTAATATATTAGATATAGTGGAAGGTTGCAGTCCCGACTGCCGGGCTAGATCAGCTCCAGATATAGCTTCATTTTCCAGAATGATATTGAGCACGATACGATCATTAATATTGCGTATCAACCGAAAATCAGATGATTGGACTCTATTATTATTCATTCAAACTCTCGCCATATCTTTCATAATAGTTCTATAAGTTCTTTAGATACAATATATTATAACTGTTTGCGTGCCAACAATATGCATCGGATATCAATAAAAATCAACATTTAGTTAGTTCATCCTCAGAATTTACTGGGAAATAAATAGAGTTCTGAATACTTTTATACACGCGGACTCGAAGACTCCCTCTTGCGGCATATGCCTCGCCATGAGTATAACCCCGTGGCGGTCCGAGGAATAATGAAATGTATACTTAGTACTCTGGAGATGACATGCGATACGGCTATTTCGATGAAGAGAAACGCGAATATGTAATCGAAAGACCGGATATTCCGGTTTCTTGGACCAATTACTTGGGCCTAGAAGATATGTGTACAGTGCTATCACATAACTCAGGTGGTTATTCATTCTATAAATCTGCTGAGCACGGACGCATCACCCGCTTTCGCCCCAATGGTGTACCCTTAGATCGTCCCGGGCATTACCTTTATCTCCGTGATGATGAATCTGGAGACTATTGGTCTGCCTCCTGGCAACCAGTAGGTAAGGATCTATCCGAAGCGAGCTATCAAGTTCGGCATGGCTTGTCCTATTCGAAATTCTCCTGCGAGTATTCCAATATTCACCTTGAGAAGTTGATGATGATTCCCTTGGGTGAGGATGTTGAGCTCTGGGATGTCAAAATTACCAATACCGGTGATAGCGTTCGCCAACTCAGTGCATTTTCATATCTAGAATTTTCAAATCACCACATTGAGATCGATAATCAAAACTTGCAGATGAGCCTCTATGCGAGTGGTTCCAGCTATCAGGATGCGGTTATCGAGTTTGACTTCTTCTATGAACCCTGGACCTACCATTTTTTCACCGCCAATTTTGAGCCTGATTCCTATAATAGCCATCGTGATAGCTTTATTGGAAATTATAGAACTGAGACCAACCCTGTAGCTGTCGAAAATGGTTCTTGTGACAATCGATCTGAGCTTGGGGGGAATCACTGTGGATCTTTGCACAAACGCATTACCCTTCAACCTGGTGAAAGTAAACGCCTGGTTTTTATGCTGGGCGTTGGCTCACGAGAAGAGCAAGGCAAGCGCATTCGCAAGAAGTACAGCGATATGGCCCAGGTTGATAAAGCCTTTGATGATCTAAAGAAATACTGGGATACCAAAACCTCACAGCTGCAATGCAGGACCCCACATCAGGGTTTAAACACGATGATGAATACCTGGAATCTGTATCAAGCAGAAACTTGTGTGGTTTGGTCTAGATTTGCTTCCTTTATTGAGGTAGGCGGCCGAACTGGATTAGGGTACCGGGATACATCCCAGGATATACTTGGTGTCGTTCATACCAACCCCGAAATGAGCAAACAACGCATTCTTGAGCTACTTCATGCTCAGTCAAACCAGGGCTATGGAATCCATCTTTTTGATCCTGATGTGTTTAAACCAAAAGAAGACAAGCTCCCTGGTGTGAAACTGCCTACCGTGGTGCCAAGCGCCTCACCTGCTGATATTGTTCATGGGATTGAGGACGTCTGCTCGGATGATTCACTCTGGTTGGTAACCACAGTCTGTGAATATGTCTCTGAGACTGGTGATCTTGATTTCTTTAACCAACGCGTTCCCTATGCAGATGCTGGGGAAGATACCGTTTACGGCCATCTGAAGCGCACACTAGATTTTTCTACTGAGTACATCGGTTCAAATGGGATTTGTCAAGGTCTTCGAGCCGATTGGAATGATTGCCTTAACCTCGGTGGTGGTCAGAGTGCCATGGTCTCATTCATGCATTTCTGGGCTCTCCAATATTTTATCGACGCGGCCAGGAGTCTTGACAAACAAGATGATGTGCTAAAATATAGCCAGATTGCTGACACTGTAAAAGCCAGCTGCGAGAGTACCTTGTGGGATGGAAGTTGGTATATTCGTGGTTTTACTGCTAATGGCGAAAAGATTGGCACCAATGAGAATCCTGAGGGGAAGGTTTTCCTTAATGCTCAGAGCTGGGCAGTGGTTTCAGGTGTGGCATCCGGGGAACGAGCTGAACTGTGTACCGATGCCATCGAGAATCACCTCTACTCGGAATATGGCAATCATCTCGTTTGGCCGGCCTACACAAGTCCTGATGATGGTGTTGGCTATGTTACCCGGGTCTATCCTGGCATCAAAGAAAACGCATCCATCTTTAGCCATTCGAACCCTTGGGCGATCATCGCAGATTGCATGTTGGGCAATGGGGACCGCGCCATGAAATATTATGATGCCATACTACCCTATAACCAGAACGATAAGATTGAGACCCGAGAGGCTGAGCCTTATTCATATTGTCAATTTATCATGGGTGAGAAACATAGTGCTCATGGTCAAGCCCGGCACCCCTGGCTTACGGGATCTGCCAGCTGGTTTTATGTGGCTGTCTCGCAATGGATATTGGGAGTCCGCACGACCTTTGAAGGGCTGGTTATTGATCCCTGTATCCCCAGAGATTGGGACGCATTCGGTCTTACGCGAAAATGGAGAGGGGCCAACTTTGACATTCAGGTGAGCAACCCTGATCGTGTGAGCAAGGGTATCAAAGAATTGACCCTAAATGGGAAATTGCATCATGGATCCATTCCGGCTATGCCAGAGGGTTCTCATAATGTCGTGACTGTTATTATGGGCTAGATTGGGCGACGTGGTTCGGTATCTCACGTTCCACATGGACTTAAATCAAAAATTGAGGGGTGATATGAAACTTGTTTCGGTTTTAAACCTGGTTTTGGGACTGGTGATTGGTTTATCCTCAGCACATTCAAAGGACATTATTGGATACTATCCTTCCTGGCGATTTATGGAGCGTGATCACCTGGTAACTCAGGCCAGCATCCCCTATAACAAATTAACTATTATAAATTACGCATTCTTTTATCCGACGCCTGCAGGTGACCTGGTTGGTCTTGCGCCTGAAGCTGATAAATATTTGCTCCACGATCTCATTGATCAAAAAACCGGAGAAGCCCTTCCCAACACCTCTCTGATCGATTATGCTGAAAAAAATGATGTGCAGGTGATGCTCTCCATTGGCGGCTGGGAAGATAGTGGCAACTTTCCCCATGTGGCCGCTGCTGAGAGTCGCCGATCTCGTTTCGCCCAGAATTGTGTTGATGTCATCAAGAAATATGGATTTCATGGGATCGATATTGACTGGGAGTATCCTGGTCTGGAAGCTCATAACGGCACACCAGCTGATAAGGAAAACTTCACCCTATTGTTACAAACTGTTCGCGACAGTCTGGATGCACACAGTAAGCTGACAAAACGCTATTATCCCATGTCCTTTGCCGCACCGGCCTCTCCCAACGTTGCGAAGGGTTTTGATGCGGTAGCCATATCAGAAATTTTAGATTTTATAAATATTATGACCTATGATTTCAATGGCGCTTGGAACCCCATCAGCAATCATAATTCACCACTCTATCAACCCGCAGCCGGTGCAGCTACAGCAACTTTGGATGCTGCCTTTAAGCTATACCATGAGGAATATGGAATCCCTGCTGATAAGCTTAATGTTGGGGCAGCTTTCTATGGACGCACGTTTGCAGGATGCAAAAAACTCTTTGGGAGCCATACGGGAGCCAGCACCTACTTTCACCCAGAAGGATTTGCTGATTATCAGATGATAGTTAATAATCCAAAAGGGTTTAAGAGACAGTGGGATTCGAAAGCAAATGTCCCCTATCTGATCAATAAAAAAGAGCGAATCTTGGTGTCCTATGATGATCCTGAATCCATCGGGCTCAAGGCTGATTATATCAATGATACGGGTGCTCGAGGTATCATCATCTGGACCATTGTCGGAGATTATTTTGAAGACGGGTCTACCCCATTGTTGGAAGAATTAAATAGAAAGCTTAATCCGGAATGAAATTAAATCAATTACTCTATTTCTTAATCTGTATTGCCCTGGCTCTATCTGTCCAGGCTCAGCAAAAGTTGATTTGTACTATCAATTCTGATCAAAGTGTCACCATTAAAGTAGATTCGACCATACACCAGGATTATGGCCTATCCTATCCTCTCACCTATCAATTCTCTGTTCCTTCCACTGTGAGCTCCCTGAGGGCTTTTAAACGCTATTCAGTGGAAGATCCTTGGTCTGAAGTTCCTGAAAGAGCGGCTGGAAGTTCATTTAACGGAGTGGAAGTCTTCCGCTATGATGATCTTGCGGACATGGCGTATGTCTCTGTCACGCTGGCAGACGATAGTGACAGCCTCTTTCTAAAAATTGAAGATGCTAGCAATACGATTGTCTCAGTCGATTACCTGGGTATTGCGGTTTATTACGATAACCGGACGGCTGTCGTGACTTGTTCTGCAGATGACTGGGCCGATTGGTTTGATGGCCACTTCCCCTATGCTGTTTCAGTGTTTAGGGACTATAACCTTTGGCTTTCAGTGGGGATTATCAGTGAGGGTTGCAATGCAACTACCTGGCAACATATCCAGGAACAACTTGATCTGGGTCTGGTTGAGGCTGCCTCCCACAGTCGCAATCACCCACATTCGCCCTATAGCGATACGGACTACGAAGTCTCAGGCTCCAAATTCGATATCATTGAGAATCTGGATTTGCCGGATACCTTCAGAAAAGGTGACCAGGAATATGTATACACCTGGATCGCTCCCTATGGAGAATACGATGACGATATCGATGCCTCAGTCGCTTCCAATCAGTATCTGGTGAGTCGTATGTATACCTCAGGCACATACACTTTTTCAGAATGGGTAGATGATCGCTCTTTTTATGGGAGTGTCGGTATGTCACGGGAGGTTGGACCGTTCTGGGAAGGGACCACTGACCTGGAAGATTTAAATGCCGGCTTTGATACTGCATATGGGATGAATGGGGTGTATCATTTGATGTGTCATCCCCATGTACTCGCCCAAGAAAACATATGGGGCTATGACTACATCTGGTCTCACTTGGAGTATGTGAGTAACCGTGAAGATATCTGGTACGCTTCCGTGGGACAGGTTTATCTCTACCACCTCATGCAAGATGAGTCCAGCTTCAGTCCTTTGGAGGTCTATGAAGATCGTCCCGGAATTCCAAATTTTAAAATCCAACAGAATTATCCTAATCCTTTCAACTCGATGACAACGATCAGATTTGCACTTTATGAATCAAGCCAGCCTAGCTTTGAGATTTTTAATCTTGAGGGAGAGCTAGCGAAAGTTCTAAGTTCTGGTGCACTATCTGCAGGATATCATCGCATTCTCTGGGATGGCATGGATCAAAAGGGTCAGACGGTGGAAACGGGAGTGTATCTGTGCAGGATGCAAGCGGGGATGCAATCACAGACAATAAAGATGCTATATCTGAAATAAGGAAGTACTTCCGGTAGGTTAGTCCTTCAGGACGGCTTTCGGGTGCCTAAATTAAGTTTGGGTAACCGGAAGCCGTTTTGATTTAACCCGGAGGTACAGATGCTTCACACTCACAAAAGTCTATATGATCGCA
>JADHUM010000017.1 GCA_016784545.1 Candidatus Neomarinimicrobiota bacterium | reverse complement strand
ATCAACTTATGGGAAGTGTCAAACTGATGGATGTCCCCGGTGCACATTTTGTGATTGAATTTCCCATACATCCAAACTTTGATGATTGAGGGCTTTGCCCACAGCGAAGCCATCTAAACCTGTTTTCAATCCAGCAAAGCGAGATCAAACGGGTTTAATTATTCATCTCATAACGAAATCAACGAATCCGCCGAAATAGGCTGTATCTATTAAGCAATAATGTTCGTCTTTTCGTTGTAAAAGGACAATCTTCCATAAACGATTGCGACATCTGTTTGGCTACGCTGAAAACAGATGTGCAATCACATCAAGCACCCTAAACCTGTTTTCAATCCAGCAAAGCGAGATCAAACAGGTTTAATATTTCATCTCACAACGAAATCAACGAATCCACCGAAACAGGCATATCTGTTTAAGCAAAAATATTCGTCATGTTCGTCTTTTGGTTGTAAAAGGATGATCTTCCATAAACGATTGTGACATCTGTTTGGCTACGCTGAAAACAGATGTGCAATCTTATCAAGCACCCTAAACCTGTTTTCAATCGAGCAAAGCGAGATCAAACAGGTTAAATTTTTCATCTCCCAACGAAATCAGTTAATCTACCGAAATAGGCTGTATCTATTTTAGCAAAAATATTCGTCATGTTCGTCTTTTGGTTGTAAAAGGATGATCTTCCATAAACGATTGTGACATCTGTTTGGCTACGCTGAAAACAGATGTGTAATCTTGAGGAGGGATTAATTAGGACGGAACGACCACAAAACAGGTCGATGATCAGATACAACTGAACTATAATCGCCAAACACCTCATCCAATCGAATTGTGGATGTGCTGGAATGCCGTTCCTCATCAAACAGTGAACGACTGATCAAGATATTGTCTATAAAGCTGCCATAGCTGGGATAGGAAGCATCCCGTGAAGCTCCCGTGGCTGCGAGGCTATCTGTAACAAAGCGAAAATTATCACCATTGTTCAAAAAAGCCTCAAAGCTGTACTGACCTGAATCATCTGCGTCATAGATATCATCATTCCAATCACCTGGAATCACAAAATTGCTGTCGCCCCAGGCCATTTTATTGCTGAGGTAATCATTGAGCAGAATGGAAGCCTGGTGGCGGCGTTCCACACCATCGTTGCAACATTTCATGTGAACATCAATGAGATTGAGCGTCTGCTCTTTACCCTCATGTTCATAGAGAAAGGTCACCAAAAGAGGGGGACGACTTGCAAAATTGTAATCATTACTGGCAAATAAACTCTCTGTGTATATGGGTAGAAAGGAGTCTTGCTTATAAACGATAGCCAGATGCATAAAGGAGGTTTCATCAGAAATAATCACAGAGTATTGATCAAGCTGATCAACGATATCCTCGAGAGCGCCCTTATCTTGAATCTCCTGTAAGCAGTAAAAATCAGCATTCAGTGAATCCATAATTAATTCAACTCTATCAGTGGTACGTTTCCCCTGTTGCGGGAAATTTTCAATGTTCCAGGTGACGATGCTAATGCTTGCATCGCTATCAATTGAAGGAACCTGTGGTCCTGTGGGCAAATCTGAATCAACCGGTTCCGCACAGCTGAATAATAAGAGCAAGATGATTGGAACAAAATTAAAGAAGAATAGTCTTCGCGAAGGAGCTTGCGACTGCGGCGATCTCGGACTTGAGATTGCTTCGCTGTACCCGCAATGACGGGTGAAGGATTTTTGAATCATCAATCTGCAGGTCAGTGTGACATATTGAGCTGCATCAGAACAGGACGGTGATCTGATATGAGCAGCTCATACTCTTCCCAGCTACCTAACCAGTCAGCCACGGGTAAAGTTTGTATGGTACTGTTATTTTCAAATTCATCAAAAAAGCCCTTCCCGATCAAAATATGGTCAAGAAAACTGGGCCAACTTGGATAAGATGCCTGTTCCACATCCCCGGCAATACGATCTGTGGCAAATCTGAAATTTTTCCCATCATCAAGAAATGCTGTAAAGCTCTGGACAACACCTACATCATCGATCTGGTCATTCCAGTCTCCCAGGACGATGATATTTTCCTCACCCATTTCTATACCAAGACTCAAATATTCATGCAGTTCCGCCACTGATTTTTTGCGACGTTCAAGACCGTTGCCACAACACTTCAAGTGCAAATCGATAATTGATACAGGCTCGTTTTTGCCATCCACAGTCCATACAAAATCAACGCGCAATGGAGGACGACCGGCAAAATTATAATCGGCGTGAGCAAAAGGTTCTTCCCGACCTACATAGGCCAGCACACTTTTTTTGTAAATCACAGCCTGGTCAAAGAAACTTGATTGTCTGGTGACCTGATAATCATAGGCCGGTAAAAGATCCATCATGGCTGCGAATTGCTCAAGACTTCCAATTTCCTGGACGGCGTAGACGTCTGCATTAACTTTTTGCATAAGCTCTGCAACCGCAGTAATCGTACTATCTTTTGATTTTGGGAACCATTCCATATTCCAGGTGGCTACATCGAGATAATTATCTCGATTGAAGTCGGGTACATCAAATTTCCATCGCTCAAGTTTTATGGATTCGCCTGCATCAGGGCTATTCTTGGCCTTGCTAAAATCGCGTTTCCCTACAAAGCTGCGTTTCTTTTCCAGATCAGTGAGATGTTTTGCCATGGTCTGGTGTGGGCGAATATCATCAGTGCTCAGCGTAAACAGCACGCCTCTGGAAAATGGGTTCTTATAGCCGGCCAATGTGCCTGTCTTGCGATGAACATAAAGTACGATGTGTCCAATATTACTGGCTCCCCCATAACCCTGCAAAATGATAGTATGGGTCTGTGGATCCTCCCAGGGGGTGTTGTAGCCGGCATTGGTGCCACCAGAAACAATAAGATCAATTCCTTTTACCACATGTCCCAATTCAAGATTTGTAATGACTCTGTCACTGAAATCACTCTCATCTTCATAGGTATCGACAAATTCAGCAAATTCATCTTCACGCTGATAGGGTACACCCAGATGAGATAAACCGATTATACAGTTGGCTCCCTGATCTTTGAGTGCTTTAACCTGTGCTTTGGCAGATGGAATTTCTCTTGAAAATTCAACACCTTTTGTTTGCTCTGGTAACAACTTTCTCGGTGTATTGGAAGTGGATAAGCCGAATATCCCCAGTTTGACACCTTGAAATGATTTGATGAGATGAGCCTGGGGTGAATAGTTATCACCCTTCAGATTGGCACCCAGGAAAGGAAATTGAGCCTGCTTGTCCAGGACGGCAATATTATCCATTCCAAACATGAATTCCTGCAACCCAACTACTGAAGCATCATACGCCATCTCGTTCATCCAGTCAATCATGGCACGACCTGAATCAGCCATACCCAGGGGCGTTCCCTGGAATATGTTACCGCCATCCAGGAGCAGGACTTCTGAACCTTCTGTGGCTGCCTGCTCGCGAATCTCTTTTACATAAGTGAACATGGAAGCACCGCCACCAAGATCAGGTGGGAATTCGGGATTCATGAACCAGGCTTTGGAAGGAGCGATCCCCCCGTGCAGATCATTGGTGAAGAGCAGGTGAATTTTCAGGTATTCTGGAGAATCGAACTTTTTATTGAAAGTTGATGTCTGGGCATCCACAATATCTGGTTGCACAAGCACCAGCATCAATGCGACAATCAAGAGACCCAGTATAGGAAGCCGTTTCACAGGCTATAACTCACTGATATTGAATAATTAGTTTTGGATTCGCGGACATTCTCATAGGAGTTAGCTGACATGCCTACGGGAACAAAGATATCATAATACTTATATCCTACCGATGAGAGTTGCACTGCCACATCGAATTGAAGGGGTCCACTTTTCCACCCTGAACCACCGCTGAGAACTGCCTGAGAGAGATCACTATCAAGAGGTGATTCTGCCCAGGTAAAACCTGCTCTAAAGGGTACATTTTCATTCACCCAATGTTCGATACCACCGCTTAAAGTAAAGGTTTCCTGCATGGGGTAATCAAATGGGGAATCAGCATCCATGAGCGAATCACCATAGCTTACTTCGTATTGGGTCCAGTCCTGATAGGCCAGGGACAAATAAACCGATGTTGGCAAGCTGTTGGAAGGTTTCATCCTCAACCCGAGCTCCATGCGAGCCGGAATATCAACAGTGGAGCCAATGGAATCGGAAGACCATTCCACAATTGGCAAGCCCAGTGTGAGATCGTACATGGGTATGGCGCCCTGACGAGTGGCTTCAATAGAATATGCCGTCTGATAACTCGCACTAATTCTCCAGTGCAATCCAAAATCTTTGATGAGTCCCATATTGACGATGAGCGGTGTGTTGTCCAACTCCCAGCTCTCGGCTTTTAGAAGGTTTGAACCAGCTGCCAGGGCAGAAACATCTGCACTATCCAAAACTGATATGCCCCACTCATTTTCCAGATCGACCCCGTGGAGCAAACGCATTCCAAGACCAACAGACCAGGACCCGAAAGCCGTCCCAATACTGGCGCCACTGGCCTGTATTATACCAGCTTGATTCAGGTGATGGTATCCGATGAGAGGATCTCTATTGATATTTGGTGAGTAAAGGCTGCCTCTGATCTCCTCTTTAAACGCAAATGCAGGGGTCAGGAAGGGTGTAGAGGCCAGGGATAGCGACAACAGCCCCCTACCCCATGTTGCACCCCCGGAAAAGGTGTTTTGCATTCCCTTGGAGACCACATAGATGTTATTGGTGACCACATCCCCAAATTGATCGATGGCAGGAAAGGATCGATTTTCATTGGTAGTAATCGCACCAAAGGAACCACTCAACTTGAGACCGATAAACCCCGCCTGATTGGCAGGATTGCTGAAAGTACTCATGGCCGAACTATAATCTGAAGTATTTGCCCCTGATAAGGCCACATCTCGACTATGGGACAATCCCAATTGATTCATCAGGAGTGGATTAAAATAGCTCTGGGAAAAAAGCGTGGAGCTTAATAATAGCAGCATAGCCATGCTGAAAATTCGGGTTGGTCTCATAGCATCCATAGAGGTCTTCTTATCATTCATTTTAAGTATCTTTATCATAGTCACTACCTAGAAGGCATAATCCAATTGAATCCGGAAATCAGTAGCCTCTGTATAAAAATTTATTCCTGTCTGAGGTGACCTGGTTGACGCGGAAGGTGCGCCAAAGGCATAATTGGAAAGTGCAGATCCTTCGTCCCAGGTGAGCTTGGCTCTGACTGCCCAGTGATTTCCCAGACGGGAGAAGGCGGTGAGATACCAGCGTATTGCGCCATTGGGTGAATCAAATACCTGGAAATCCGTATCCTCAAAACTCCAGAAAAAGCCTTTGTAGTAGGCGACATGTCCAATGAGCTTGAAACTTTCCGTGAAATTGTGAGTCACCGTGAAGCCCAGGGCATTTCCAGGACTATATGCCTGTCCCACAGCAGAGTTATTATTTGCGCCAGTGGCCAGATCAATGGTTAATCGCCGACGAGGATCAAACTGAGTCCCAGAGTTGGCGTATATGACCTCCAACTGATCAAAGCCTGAAAGTCTCATTCTAGCGGTGAGGATAGTTTCCCGATTTTCATAACCGGTTGGTGCAAAGATATTGAATCTTCCACGGGCTTGCCATTTTTGCCGTACCCGGAACCGATAATTAAAGGTAGGCCGATATTCAAGCGTCGCCACAGTACGGAAATATCTGGATGCATCAGCTACCCGAGTCCAGGTATCGAAATTTGTTGTCAACAGCCAGGCGCGATGCATCTGATAACGGCTACTGACATAAACACCCCGCTCCGCCTGCGGTTGGGATGCCCCATTGTATAGGTAGGCAAAAGCAGGATTCTTCAAGTAATAGTAATCTTCCAGAATACTGCTTTTGTAGCGCTGGTAGTTTGAAAAACTGCGTTGATAGGGATTATCAAACCCCAAATCATAGTCCCGATAGAGAACCATGAAATTAAAATTGTCAAATTGGAGATATGCGTTGGCCACCAGTGCTCTGGGGTCGTTTTTAACCGATAATATCTCACTATCCTTATCCAGGACAGCCCATTCAAGCTGCAGCGCCAGATTGCTGATAACCGTGCTGAACTCAAGTCCTTGTACCCGCCGATTGGATTTGGCTGCATCCCATAATGAAGATGCTGCTGAAGAGGCATGCATGGCCGCCACTTCTGTATCAGCACCATTCCCAGAGGAATTCAGAAACAGGCCTGTGTTGGCAGGAAGTATGAGCGTGAGGAGTGGATCTGGTCGCAATTCCTTGTCATAGAGACTTTCATAGCTGGAAAATCCCACAAAGGTTCCTGGGGTGAATTCATACCGAATGTTGCCGCCATAGGTCACTTCCTCAACTGCATTGAGCATACCCAGAGTGTCTTGTACAAAATATCCATAGTCATCCCGTGGATACATGGTGATCAGGGATGTGAAAGATTCTCCATCTGGATTGAGTATTGCATCCCTGTCATTTTTGGATGCAAATGCCATGAGCTTGATCTTATTGAATATGGAACCCTGAATACCAGCGCCCCTCAGTGCGTATTGTTGAGTCCTGGAGAGGTCAGAAAAGATACCATTGACACGTTTATTCCATCCATAGCCGGAATAGCGAGGTGATCGAAAATCAGTGGATTGCATGACCAGCCCCTGGGCGATAGTGGCGGAAAAGTTTCCCAGTACCAGACGATCCAGATGAAGAGGTCCCAAATTGAAATCTGAAACTGTAAAGGAGAGCTTCACCTCTGGAATATCACCATCATCAAAGTAGCGATGAGATTCACCGAGATGACGATTGTAAGATATGCCAGCCTTCCAATGCCTGCTGTTACTAAAAGACAATTTGTGGAGGATATCCGGCGGTCCTTTCTTAAGAAAGAGCTGACCAGACTCCTCTTCAGTGGAATTTGTTGAGGGGATGGTTTTCATGACCATATTGTACCAGACATGCATTTCCCCACGCTCTGGCTCATTGTAGGTCACGAATTCCCGCAAATTTCGATATCCGTAGTATGAGAGACCTACGGCATTTCTGAGCCATCTTGCAGATCCAATGGAGTCAACTTCAGCACGCAGTTTTAACACGGCTACTGCATCGATCTGACTCACATTCTGGAAGGAAACCAGGTCATCATAGGAGGCTGTATTCACGTTGATGGGTTCTGCCAGACGTTCCAGCCAAAGCTCCATCAATCCCTCACTGGCACCCTCAGTGGATGTCCAATCCTCCACTTTCCTGTATTGATCTTGAAGACGTGTATTAGTTGCAGCGTTTTCATCTGGTTTTAGCACGAGGAGTGGCTTTAATGCTTCTATATCACTATGTTTCAGCTCGGCAACATTTACCAGCTCGTAGATACTTTCAAGGGGGCCATGATATTGGACAAATTCATAGACAGCCCTGACCTGTCCCTCTGTGAGCGGCAGATCCTGAAGCTCTAGAAGGGATGCGTTATTGATATCCACAGGGTTTGCGAATAACACTCCCAGCGAAAAAATACTGAAAGCTATGACCCGTCCCATTTTATTGAATATCTCTGTCATTTGTCTTCTCATTGGATAGCCTAGAAAGGATCAACAAAGTCATAGGCCAGCGATAATTGATGGGTCGCAGGAAGAACTGGATGGGTTAACAGGGCATAGTCTAAAGCAATCCCTCTGGCTTTGAAACTGAAACCAGTCCCAAAACGGTTGGGTTGTGATTGAATCCCGGCACGCAACGTGAAAAAAGTATTCAGGTCATACTCCAGACCAGCATGCAATTCAGTATCAAAACCGGGGCTACTCACCAACATAAAGCTGGTGACGACCTGCTGGGTGGGTGCATAGGAAAAACCAGCCTGAACGTCACGATGGAGATTAAAGCCTGCGCTTCCTGAACCAATCATGGGACGGTTGATATTGTGGACAACCACACCAAGCCAGTGTCTTTTGGAGAGTGTCGCCTGAAAGCCCAGATCAACTGCAAAGGCTGTAGCACTTCCAAGATCCATACCATCAGATCCGTCGCCAGTTACACCGGCAGATTGGCCATAATTAACGGATAGATATTTAAGTGTATAGCCCATATTTAAACTTGATATCCTGTCTTCGCGCAGGTTAAAGGCGTGAGATAGTCCCAGGGCAGTTTCACCGCTCAGCGTGCGATCCTGGTAGGAGACGGACATGGATTCAAAACTTAATCCAAGCTTCCCCAGCCCGCTGGGCAGGTCCATGACTGTCGCCAGGATACTGTGGGGTAAATAGGCCTGATTATAGATGCGCTGGGTACTGGCTAGCAGCGTTCCATCTTTAATATTTCCAATGGCTGCGGGATTGAGGAGTAGACTGCTTCCATCAACAGAATAAGCAATATTACTTCCCATCAGCGCCCCCATTGCTGGGCTCTTGTAGGAAACATCAGTTGTCACCTGTCCAAATGAATATCCAGTCAACAGACAAAAAATTGTGCACCGGAGAAAAATTAAATTCTTCATGTTATCTACTCCCGATGACTACAGGAGCCATATCTGTCAAAATCTCACCTGTTGACCGATTTACTGTTTCCAGATGCATGATATAGGTCCCTGGCGCCACAACCTGATAGATTTCATTGCGACCGTTCCAGGTTTTTGTCACCTCAAGTGCCAAACTTCGATAATCTTCAAAAAGTGTGGTTACAATGTGTCCAGACATATCAAAGATTCTGAGAGTCACCCGAGAGTTTGCAGGAAATTTATAGGTGTATTGAATTTTTTCGGCCAATTGTGGTACAAAGGGATAAGGAGCAACTGTAAGACTGGTTCCACCCTCACTCTCCTCACCTTCCTGGTAAGGTTGTATGTCACTGGCGTAGGCTGCCAGGAGCTGACCATCTCCATTGTATTGACTGGCAATACCGAATACCTGGACCAGATTGCCTACCTGGAGCAAACTATCGGCAGTGGGATCATCCAGTAGGTGTGTTGTATCCCAAATTCTAACAGTAAGCAGGCCATCAGCATCCTCCAAACCAACATTAGATCCACCACCGACACCATCACTTCTGGATTGGACAGCGCCCCAGACTTTGACAAAACTACCCTGATTTGCATCAGCAGCCAGCTCAGCACTGGTAATGGTTCTGATACCTGGTACAGGCCTACCTGTAGCAAGAGATGTACTTGAAAAATTAATTATTTGTTTGGTCCCATTATACTCAGACACCTCACCAACCAGGTTGATGGAGTCACCCTGAACCAGGGCTGGATTTAAAAGTCCCGTAGCTGACAGCACTATACCATAGCCAGATTCATCCTGGACATAAGCTTCTGTTCTGTCAGTTCTGGTAATTCCAGAACCTATCGCTACCACAACATTCAAATTCACGATGGTGCCAGAATAGCTACTAAAATTATCCCGAATGGTCTGAATGGTTACCGGTGGAGGTGGATCGGCGATGGTTATTCCTTTTATCGAACTGGTCCGAGATAGACCACTGGTGTTTACGGCCACTATATAGTAGGCCATGGTTCCAGCTGCATTGGTGGCGGGAATCGTGACGGTGTAACTATTCGCCCCTGTTGCGGTCATGGCCACGCTGGTGGGACTGCCTGTTGCTGATGGGAAAGTATAGGTCAGGGTTACCGTGCTCAGACCACTGGCATCTGTGACATCAGCGGTGATAATGATGTCTTCAGTTGTTTCAGGATCTGATGGTGTGGCAACAATGTTGGAAATAGTTGGTTTTACGATGGTCAAGTCAACAACGGACCAGGTATGAGCCAAATTTTCACTGGTCTCATCATGACCCGTGATACCATTACCTCCACTGCTGGTTTCAGTCCCCTCCAGGCTATTTCTGATGAGCTTGAATCCATCGGTGTGGGTTGTCATATAGGACTGGCTTGTCACGGGGGTATCTGCCAGATACCCAGCGACATCACGCTTATCCAGCATGTAAACTGCTGCTGAAGCATTATCCGTTCCCCAGATCAGATATTCCACATCCTTCACCGTGGTTGAGGTGCCATCCCAGGAAAATAAGACCAGGGTTTCAGCCACATTGTCAAGTTTGACATTGGGTGAACCACCAATGGTGGTAACCCCGTCCACTGCATTCAGCATATCGTCCTTTAATGAAAGATGAGGAGATGACCCATAGGTTGTTACATAATCAATTGTTCGACCCAACCCAAGAATAAGTGAACCCCCAGCTGAAATCGTAGTATCAGGGAAGCGCGCTATAAAATCTGTGGAGCCACCCGACCAATAATCGGCGCCAGAGGGCAGATTATAATAATATTTTCCAGTGGTTGTATCGGTAGCATCTGTCAGATAGTAATCGCTGAGATTGATAGTGCTGCTACTCGGGTTGGTGATGCGGATGTATTCACCTGCTGAGGGCTGTAATACAATCTCATTGATCAAGAGATGATCAACCGCCATGGCCAGATAGGGCATGAGCAGAAAAAATATGCTTTGAATTGTTATTCTCTTCATTCTCTCACTTCATCATATAGTAAAACATTAAAAAAACACTCTAGATACAAAAGGCGCCCGCTGAGGACGCCCATTTGATAATCTCAATAAAACTATTTCAGCAGCATGACCTTCTGAATGGCTGATTCACCTGGGGTAATCAACTGAATAAAATATACTCCTGAACTTAATTCGGAGGCATCCCATGACATTGAGAACTGTCCAGGGCCACTGTTGCCTTCAGTCAATCGGGCCACCTCGCGGCCTTTCACATCCATAACCCGCAACATCACCTCTGAAGTTGAGTCCAGATTCCAGCTCAAAGTTGTGGAGGGGTTAAAAGGATTTGGATAAGCTGGATTCAGGGCAAACTGTGAAGGTTTCGTATCTATCACGTCAATGTCACTGGTGCTTATGATATCAGCATCATAGGCTACAAGAAGTTGGAAAACACTATTATACTGACTTTCAACACCCAGGAATGACCATTCTGTGCCCACGGTAAGTGGCGTGACATCTACCCCTGTTGTTTCCCAGATTCGAACCACACAGGTGTCCGATCCATCACCAACCAGAACATTTTGACCACCCCCTGCTGACCAAGTGTCTGTGACAGTACCAGTTATTTTGAGCCAGGTTCCTTCGTATTCAGTCTCGTTGGCCTCACCAGGTGTGAGCGTAACGGGATTTGGCAAGGCATTGCCTGTGGAAATAAGCTGGTATGAAAAATCTTTGATCTCAACGGTTGAGAGATACACATCAACCACACCAACTGCCTTGATCATATCGCCACGATTTAGCGCCAATTCATCATAATGGAAAAGATTGATTCCACGACCAGAAGCATCCTGGATATAGGCTTTGGTGAGACCTGATTGAAGCAAACCAGAACCAATAGTCAGGACACCTTCAACTGTTACCACCTCTCCAATTACAGGATTGGCTTGAATGGAGGCAATCGTGGTGATTTGAGATGAGGCAATGGCCAGCTCGTATGTCCAGGAGTCGAACTGGCTACCATCATTGGTTGTGGCAATAATCTCATACTCCAGGAAGGTATTGGCTGCCTGGGCTGGAATGATTCCCATCCAGGTATTGCCATTGTCCAGCCACATTTCGCTTTCATTCAGGAGCGTGCCATCAGTTCCATACATAATCACTGCAGAGCTAATGCTTTGTGTCTCGTCTCCAGGAACAATATCAATAGTTATTGTGATCTCACTGGCAGATGTGGCGAATTCAGGTGAATGGGTTTCATTTGAGAAGCTAGGTGTCACGATATCTGAGATAAAATCTGAGAGTAGACGGGGTAAGATCTGATAGGTCCCATTAAACTCTGAGACCACACCGATTACATCCATGGGCCAAACTGGTTCTGAAGAACCATCGATCTCCGTTTCCTTGTCAATACGCATCACCGTTGATCCAGAGGCATCAGAAATATCCACGTTTGCATTTGCGCCTGAGGCTGGCCATGATTCTCCAGTACCTGCATTACTTACAGCATTGATCTGTATTAATTCACTCTCGTAGTTCTCACCATTGCTGGCCAGTTCAGCAGCTGTAATCACCTGTGGGTCAGGAAGGGTATTCCCGGTACTATTGACAACAATATCACCTGATGTGGCTGGGATGATTTCATATTTGCCGCTGTATTCAGCAGTTTCTCCAGTTACAGTGATCTCATCACCCAGACCAAGATCCAATACGCCACCAGAGAAATACATGTCGATACCAGCAGTGGCATCTTCAACGGTGTATTCAGAACCGCTGCTAGAAAAATTTACACTATTTACCAATCCAGTGATTGTGATTAGCGTTCCCAGGGCCTGTCCACGTGCTTCCAGAATGGTCATGGATGCGCTGATCTGGACTGAGATAACTACCTCATCTGTGTCAGTAGCACCATCATCATCCGTGACAGTCAGGGAAAAACCCCAGCTTGTAGTCTCTGTCACTGTGGGGACCACAAAACTGGCGCTTGCTGTTGTAGCACCGGTCAGCGTTACTGTGGAACCGGAAGTTTGTTCCCAGAGGTAGCTGGCAATGGTTCCATCTGCATCTGCACTGGCGGTTCCATCCAGAGTAACGTTGGCACCACTTTCCACTGATTGATCTGGTCCAGCATTGGCTGAAGGTGGATAATTGACTGTGGGATCAAAGGTCTGATTGGTGTTTATGGCACCAGGTGAAAAAGGACCGTATTCCCAGGGAGAACCGTCAACACCAATTCTACTGGCTGAGGAATCGATACCTGAAAAATCACCCTCCAAACTCTCCATGGCATTCCCATCAGGGTCGTTCATCTCCCCTTCCCAGGCAATTGCATCCACGATACTGCCATTCACCTTAAGTACCATGCCATCTGGAGCACCATTTTGAATGGAACCGGAAAATTCATAGTCTACATTTGGGACACCGGCAACACCGAAGACATAAAAACCATATCCTGAAGCTTCATCACTAAGGGTAAATGTAGGAAGATCAAACGACCATATCAGCGCTCCACCGTTTCCATTGTAATGGTCAAGAGTTACATTTTGATAGGTCCCTGCTGGTCCAGCGATCTCTAAAAATTCGCCAGTATCAGTTCCGGTCTGATCATAATCGATCTCATTAATAAAGAGTTGTCCAAATGCCAGGGTGGTCATCAGCATAAAGCTGATAGACGCAAGTAATGTTCTCATAATTAGAGTCCTTTTTTGTCCCATATTGTAATATGATTTGTTTAAATATTTTGTTGTGTACTTAATCATTGGACCGTGATAATAACCTTACACAGGCGCCCATCCAAGACAGTTCAGAGATCATAGGATAATCTAATGTAAATGTGAGTTTTTGGGTGAGTTCTGGATTTAGAGAGATTGCCCATGCATTTTCAGCTAAATCAAACAGATGTCCCATCCCGATGACAGCCGCATATGCTCTACCAGAGAACCGTCAAAAACACCCCTCTATACCCTATACCCCATAACTTCTAACTTTTAACTTTTAACTTCTAACTACCTCACTTCCCCTCATTCCACCCAAATTGGCAAAACAGAATGGGAGCGCCAAAACTAATCCAGCCACCCAGAAGTGTATATCGAATAAACATAGCCATATCTGTCGTGTAACCGATGGAAAGGAACACCTGTTTCAGACCCATCCAGATCAAGACAATACCCACCAGACCCAGGACCAGCTTGGAGATGACCAGGTTCATACCAGGCTTTAAACTACAAGACAGATATTTCTTCTCATGAAGGTACCCAGCTAAAAACCCAATAAATGCAGCCCCGCCCTTGATAGCCACTTCTGATAGCTCCGGGACCAGCATGAACAGCCCCATGAGAAGGACAAAAATGATCAGACTCTGCCGAGTAGGACCGAGACGCTTCCAGCCTGGAGGTGATAACTTCAATATCCAGGAATAGATATATAAGGTTATAAATCCAATCAGGAACCCACCAAGAACATCTATTGGGAAATGTACACCAAGATAAATCCTGGAGAAACCCACTCCAGCGATGAGAATGGCAGCAATGATATAGGCACGTCTGTCCTTCAGCTCATAGGCCAGCCACCCCCACAACACCATAGCGCCCTGAGAATGACCACTGGGAAAGGACCAGTCATCGGCGTGGACGAGATGCTCAATTACCTCGGGTCTCGGTATCTGAAAAATACCTTTAATGACTGCATTTAGAACAAATGTAAAAAGCAAGACCATACCTACTCGACCCATGACTTGTTTTCTCCACAACCAGTAAGTCAGGGGCAGAAACAGGAGGAAAAATTCTTCATCGCCAAGAAATGTGAAAATTTTCATTAGAGGCGTTAGCCATTCAGCACGTACTGATAAAACCCACTCCATTGCATCCTCCTGTCGATTTTGAATATGGAACTAACTTAGTGTCTGGATTGGGATCAAACCATATAATTGAAGAATGATACCAAGGGAATTTCACGGGGTGTCATGTTGACTGTCTCACGCTGAGACCGCCGAGCTGCAAATATTGAAAAGTTTAACTATTGGACACGAATTACTCGAATGGGACGAATTGACACAAAACAATTAAAGTCAAACTGCTACAAATTTAGTTCGTAGATTTCGTCGGATTCGTTGTAAAAACAGTGTTACCCATGTCCTGATTTTACCTTTTACCACTTTCGACTTTCGACCTTCAGACTTTCGACTCTCGACCTTCAGACCTTCGACCTGGGACTCCTATTTACAGATTCCATACAAGACGTGCCTGATAGCGCCAGGCCCAGGGTTCCTCACCCTCAATCGGGTGAGATTGCCAGAGTGGGAAATAAAGACCCGCTGTAAAAAAAGATTTGTGCTCAAAACCGAATCCAGCGGCATAGTGAGGTTTAACTAAATCCCAACCGATCTCATCCATATCTACAATCATACTACTGGTAAATAATTTCAGCTGAATACCTTTCATCCAATAACCACCCGATATACTCAAACCCATATAATCATTGGTGTTTTCAGTGAGCTTGGTTTGCCCCCGAAAATTTGGGATGGCGGCCATTCCATCCTGCCAGGCATAGTCATGTGTGAATTGGTATGGACCTGGTGTCGATCTACTCTGAAACCCCGTCACAAATTGAACGCCACCTACGAGCCAACCCCAAAATACACCTGAAAGATCAGTCTGGGCTGTGATTATGGAGAAATTACCCTGAGGACCCTTACCGGAAGCAATATTAGATCTAAAGTAAATCCGATCTCCCAGTTTGGTGAGAGAGAGACCAGAATAGGAGCCTTTTACTATTTGAATATTTTGATTTTGATTCCAGATCAGACTATCTGCATATCTATCGTATTCAAAAGCAATTCCTACTCGCTGATACGTCAGGCGGGGTCCTTGAATCAGGTAGGTTTGTTTACCCACATAGCGAGTAAGACCGAAACTGAGACCTGTCCAATCATTATAGGAATGCGCCGTGAAGTGAGAGAAGAGACGATTATCCAGATTTATGGGGTGACCATAACTGACGCGCCCGCCCCAACTCGTTTTTGAATCATATGCTGAGTGACCATTAAGCTCAACACTGACGCGATGACGATAATCACTGGGATAGGCTGGCCAAAGATCCACACCAAAACCAGAAGTCAATTTTAGACCAAATCTTTTTTCTCCATCCCAGTCGGACCAGACGGTGGGATTAATTGTCATACGATAGCTGCTCCAATCCGGTAGCGCACCAAAGGGCTGGATGTGAATATTGTGATGCAAACGAGGCCAGCGATTGTTATATCTAAAATATTCAGCCAGAAGATGATCGGCATCCAGTATGACTTCCGCTACATCAATCTTAGGTATAGTCAGAGGCGTGGTTTGGTTCAATTCATAAATGTAGCTGGTACTGTCCCCAGAGGTGGAAATCACCAGGACCTCTACAGGGAAATGCCATATCCCAAGATGTTCGATGCCAATTTCAACTGAATTTTGCCTGGTTTTAACATAGTCCAAATTGACATCGCTCCATCGTGAACTGGTAAGAGCTCTTTCAAATTGTAGGGCAAGATCACCACAGCAATGGGTTGACATACTCTTGATGAGTTCATCTGTTATACAGCTAGGATCGGCGGAAAATTGAATGGCATCGTTCACCACTACGGTAAAGAGAGAATCTCCAATAGTGCCCTGTAGCATTCGCAAGTAGCCAAAACCAGCCACCTCCAGGATGAAGCGTTCCTCTGTCCTTAATTTGTTGAAGACCAGGTCTTCCCTGATGGACATTAGATTTCCATTGGAGAGGGCTCCCCCGGCCAATTCAACCAGATATCGTGGCGTCATATATTTGAAATCACTCCATAGGGCAGGAACTACCGCTTCAAGTCCTGCAAAGGGAACGTTTTCACCCTTTCCATTATTGCTCAGGAGCAACATGGCATAGGAACCAAAAAACCAGGACCCCTGATCCAGAGAATCCCCTTTCCAGTTACTCAGGGTACGACCCATTTCATCGATTTCATTGAGGTAGAGATCAAGTGGATGTACAGGAGCTTTTGTTGAATCAGGTGAGATTGATTGAGCCGCCAGCGTACCTGCCAGAAGGATGAATAATAGAGTGCTTAGGCTGTTAAAACGTATTGAGTTGATTGTCTATTTCTTCCTAATAGGCAAAAAGATTAAATCTCATAATCTCAAAATAATCCTCAGTTTTAAATCCTACTGTAACTGGGTTAATGAGATAAGCTCCAGGATAAAACGCGGCACGATATGCCTCCTGGTGTTTTTTAAACTCTATTGAGAATTCAAGTTTTTCCGGGATGGGAAGTAAACCTTGGGAGAAGTCGCCATCCATGGCCTTGGTCACCCCTGCATTTATCATCCTCAAAGATTGAATTGGATGTTGCGAGATGACTGAGCTGCCTTCACCACGGATAGTGGCCACTGTCTCAATGCTGGGGTTGTGCTCTGCAACTTCCTGGCACAGACCTTCATCTCCTGAGACGAAAATTGAGGGCACTCCATAGTAGGAGGCTGCCAGGCCGTGTAGATAGAATTCTGACATATCCTTACTATTGAGGGTCATTCTGGCAATTCTAGCTGAAGACATGGTATGCGCCAGGGTATTCGTGTTTTGTCCTGCTCGAGAATGATATCCAACAAACATAATAGCATCAAAACTTTGATCTACTTCTTGAACCATGGACAAGGGATGACCGGCCCAACCCCGTACAACTTTACAGAGCTCAGGCAATTCATCCAGGATAAGATTTCTTCCAGAATCATGGGCATCTTTGATAAGAATTTCGGTGGCACCGCCTGCAATGGCAGCTTCCGCGGCTGCTGCAACTTCTGATGTCAATTGTTTTTGAAACCAGGAATATTCATTGGGGAAGGCTTTATCGGTTTCGTTCCAGTGTCCAATGCCGGTGATACCTTCAATATCTGCAGAAATGTAAATCTTCATTTCAACTCCTTGAAATAGGGTGAGGTGATTGTTTTTGAACTGAAATCAAATAAACATTTATCAAGGATAAATGCACGAAGAAATTCTTTAATTATAAAAAAATGAGTGAATTGTCTGAGGCAATAAATCAGCTGTGGTTTTGCCTCGAGGGAAACATGGACCCTGGCACCCTTCGACAATATTCTGAATAAGCAATTGGATAGGCTTGATCCAGTTGGATTTCCTCCCTGGGGATAAGTCTCTTGATTAACCATAACATCACGATAAACATCATAGCCATCAAAATGGACATGAGAATAAAAGTGAGACCTGCTAAAACCATAAGAGCAGATAAATACATGGGGTGTCTGAGATTTTTATAGGGACCATGTAAGGTGAGATAGTCTGTTTGGCTTGGTTTCACTCCTGCAAGACGGAAACTGCGACGCAGTGAAAGTCGACTCCAGAGGAGCAGCATAGCGCCACCCAGAAAGAGCATCAACCCAATGGATTCAAATACAATATTCAATGGAGTGGAGGGCATGGTAATGCAAATAAAGATGGGGATGTGAATATCCAGAAGCATCATGGCACCACATAGGGGTATTAATACCAGAAAAAACAGGAGATTTAAAATATTGAAGGTCCATCCCTCCCAGCCACATTCGGGTCGCTGTAAACGAATTGAGCCCGGGGCAAGAATGAGTATCCCCCCGATGACACCAGAAGCAACCAGAATGATGGTTCCTAAAATTTGACTGTATTGTGCGATCATGGCTGAGTCTGCTTCCCTGGGTTAGGTGTCTCTTCTTATATGGATATGGGGCAAATAATATGCCGAGGTCAAATTTTTGGGATGGTTTATTTCTCATAGTTTATAGATGAAATACTTTGGAAATTAAGAGATTTAACAAGCATAGCTCTCACTGGAAAGTGAGAGGATCATACGATAACGCCTTAAGCTTAAGCTGCTTCCTGAGAAAGCATCGCTTTGTTCGATAATTGTATCCATCCACGGCATATTCGCTCTGCACTCCATTGCATGTGAGTCAGCTTAAAGCTTTTGTTAGCCGGCACTTCTAAACTTAGAGAACCTCCAATCTAGGAAGTCTGGATTTGGTTTCAGAGCTCTCCGCCGTGGGATTCGGAGGTTCTGATTATGAAGATTCTTTAGTCCATGCTGGAGAACTGGACCATCTGTCTCACTCAGGATATCCCCCCTTATGTAAATCTTATAATCCGGAGAAATTCCGATGAAAAGTGAATCGAAAGCAGCATGGTGTAACTTACAGAGGGATAGTCCGTTTGAAACAGTTTCGATGCTGTTTGGTTCACTATCTGGTACAATATGTGCTGCATCGAGCAACTCACGATGTTTCAGGTTGCACACCGCACAACTTGTCCTGTATGCTTCCAACACCCTCTCACGAAACTTATGCTGATGAATCCGCTGCTTGATTAGTTGTTGTTTGTAAGCTTTTTGAATACTGATGTCTTCACTTATTTGATATTCATCAATATCTCCGACAAGTGATACACTCTCAGCAAGGGAGACTTCAAAAGTTAGCGTATTATCGTTCGCTCCAATGATAAAAACGGGCCAATTTGCTAAATATCTGTTCTTCGCGACACCATGAAAGTATATGAGGGGTACTTGATCCACCATTGCTTGCTTTAAGGCAACATTATCCCAGAAGTTAGGATTTGTCCCACGATATCTATACTCTAAGATCTCAAACTCAGAGATTGTGTCTGTGTATGGACTATCAGGAGTTGTAGTGATGGAAAGTGGATAGCTTGCTGCTTTGGGTTTGAAAATACCAGAAGCGCCAAGTAGAGGTATTCTTAAGCTCCCAATCTGAAAACCCTGTTCCAGCAATGGCCTCCGTTTCAGGATTGGACCATATTTTGAAGTCTGATTCTGAATCCAGTCGAATGCGGCTGTTCTTAATGCACGATCATCCAATTTCGTTCTCCTGAGTTTCTGGTCCGGCTAACAAACATTGTGCTGCTGTATTCGAAGAGAGTATCGCTGGGCTTTAAATCATCAATATGTGGAATGGGTCAGAATAGAAAATCTATATTTTCCTCTGTCATCTCAAAGGGATTGGGACTCAACATGCTGACCTGGAATATGGTTTGGCCCAATACACCAGGAGAAGGTTCTTTCACTGTGCGGAGAACAGCTGATGTTCCCTCAGTAGTTTGATATGGGACTGCATTTTCTTCAAATACATGTCCGTATTTTTCGAAGTAGGCTTGCTTAAAACGCTTGGCATTATAGGGATAGTCAAAGTTATAAAGCACTTCTATGGAGTGGATAGAGACCTTAACATCGGCTTTGATGTTGAACCAGACGTAGATCTTAGCAATCCCCTTCTCTCCAATACGATATGAGTAGCCTGACAATTGGCGATTGTCAGTGTAATTCGTCTTTGTAGCTAATTTTTTATCTTTAAAGACATCCTGAAGCGCAGAATCAATTTGGACTTCAGTCATGGACCAGTTCAATCCCCAATATACCTGGGGGGTTTGCGATAGAGCGGGCAGGGAGAATCCGACAATAAGGATCAGAGAGAGATAAAATTTTCTATTCACGGGGAGCCTCCTACCAGCTTAACGCTATGCTCATTCATTGATGGACAACTATGGGTCTAAAAATATGCAGTGTAAGAATTTCCGCAAGTACTGATTACTAGGCAGGCTGCTGAAGTCTAGAGACGATGGGGTTTACCCACATGTTTATCCAGAACCCATGTAACCGACCAATTGTGACCCAGGCGATGTCCATCCATGGTAGGCGGCAATTCATGAGATTGATAAAATGGCAAATCCACTTCCTGGGGATCACTGGCCAAATCTCTGAATGCTCCATCCTGGGCATGGACGGTTTTATGTTGAATGAGACGAACCGATTTATTCCACTCAGGGTATATCAGCTTATCGCCAACATCATAGCTCAATTTTTCACATTCATCCAGTAGTTTTGGAAAACCGCTCAATGGCGCTGCAATAACATGGATATCGGTCTTTAGCTTCCCAAGTCCAGAGGCTGCATATGTCACCACCATCCCTCCGTATGAGTGAGCAAAAATGACCACTTCCTGGTAATTTCCCAGCTTCTCCAATTTTTTTATCTCAGTGGTAAAATTCTCTGCTATCTGGTCAGGACATTGTTCCCAATCATATCTGAAAAAGAATACGGACCCATAATGACCCGCCAGATTTTTTAAGCCAGTAATCCACTCATAACCCCTTGAGTCATATCCATGAACAGCCATGACCAAAACACTGTCATTTGTCTGCTCACCATCTCTTAATTCGATGACCCCCAGTGGCAGCTCCATGAGGTGATGTCCGGCAGCTGTTATTTCAGTTCCCTCACCAAAAAGTTGTACATCAAGGATTGGGATGTCGCCGATAGCTCTATGAGACGTATCAGGTGTCCCTGAAGTTCCTGGCGTGCCTCCTCCGCAGGATGACAGAATTACCAGGATGCTGATTACGCTTAATGATCGGTAAAATGTTGATTGAATGGACATTCACTCTCCAATTTTATTAAAGTGTCGGCCGGCTCTTGCACTTGCCAGGCCAGGTAAAAAAACGGTGGTTAGAAAGACGATTGACATCTCAAGGTTTCCCCCAAGAATACCTAGAATACCAGTCATCATAAGGACGAATCCCAGGAGGAAAAAACCGAACTGAAGCAGTTGTCGTGTCTTTGGATTGGTAAGTTTTATTCTATGTCTGAACATGATAGCCATGGACCCCAGGAAAAGATAATAGGCCACAAATGTAATTATTGTTTTCTGGTCTAGCTCTGAGGATTGAAAGGCTATGATTGCTATGATCAGCGACAGTCCAAATGTGAGGAACAATTGCATACCTGGGTCTAACCACTTCGAGCTCTTAAACGATGCTTCCATTGAACAATATAGTGAGCTCAGATAGAAGGTCATACTCATATCAAAACCCGCTCTATAAAATCTGAATATTTTGACCAAGATTCGCGTGTATTATGAGTTCAGATACTTAATTTCGTACCGATTTAAAATGAGAGGGTGCATATGCTTAACCGAGGTCACATCCTGATCATCAATCCTGGCTCCACATCTACAAAACTGGCAATCTACAGTTTTGACACCGTGAAAGAGCAAGTCCTTATAGTGGATGAATCCATAGTGGTTCATTCCGGTTTGGAGGGAAGCACTACTGAGCAATTGGATACACGTTATGAGGATGTAGATCGTTTTCTTGCGTCAACAAAGATTGAGGTTCAAATCATCATGGCCAGAGGGGCCCCCTTGCATCCCCTTCAAGGCGGTAGTTATGAAGTCAATGATCTCATGCTTGATGATCTCAGGACGAACAAATATTCTCACCATGCCAGCAATCTCGCCGCCCTCATTGGTGAGCGAATCGGCAAAAAGTATAATAAGCCGGTCTTTATCACCGATCCAATCACATCAGATGAATTCGAGCCTATTGCGCGAATTTCAGGGGTGCCAGGTATTCAGCGGAAATCTCGCAGCCATGCTCTTAACATTAAAGCCAGTTTGAGAAAACTTTGTGTACGCCTGGACAAGGACTATGAGGAGAGTTCCTGGGTCGTCTGTCATATGGGGGGTGGAATCTCAGTTGCAGCAGTGCGCAATGGCCACATAATTGATGTCAATGATGCCCTCCTAGGTATGGGACCGTTTAGCCCGGAGCGAGCCGGGGCACTGCCCACCTCAGGGATTTTGGATCTGGTATTTGAGGCAAATTATGACCGCTCCTCGATTGAGGATTTACTCTCAAAAGAGAGCGGTTTAAAAGGGTATCTCGGTACCGCTGATCTCCAGCAAGTTGAGCAAAAAATTCAGATCGGTGATGCTGAGGCAGATCTCATTTTTCAAGCCATGGTATATCAGATGGCCAAAGAAATAGCCGCCATGGCTTCTGTGCTAAAATTTGAGTTGGATGGGATTCTGCTTACTGGCGGAATGGCAAATTCTCAACTGTTGTGCGATTCTATCTCTGAGCGTGTCCAGGCACTTACTGAAATATTCGTTGAGCCCGGGGAGAATGAAATGGAAGCATTGGCCTCAGCCGGACTCCGGATCTTATCAGGCACAGAAGAAGTAAAGCACTACACCCGAGAGTAGGGATATTCAACAGCCTGCCCGACATATGACAATCCGAATTGCACAGCTACATGATCTTGAACCCTGCGTTGCCATTGACGCTCCAAATTTCAATATCTTTGATCGTGAAAAACGGCGAAAACATTTTCTTCATATGATCCCCAGAAAAATGATGCTGGTCCTGGAAATGGATTCCAGAATTGTTGGCTATGCCACCTTTGACTCAGATTGGTTTGGCTGCACTTTCCTCAAATTGGTTGTCACCGACCATGCCTATCGTCGACGAGGTCTGGCCACAAAGCTCCTCCAGCATATTGAATTCAATCACTGCCCTTCAGGAAAACTCTTCAGTTCTACTGAAGTGGATAATGAGCCCTCAATTCAAATGCACAAGCAGTATGGATTCATTGAAAGTGGCTGGCTTGACAACTTGCCACAACCCCACCGAGAGATTTTCTACTTTAAACCAACTGCATAATCTATGGGGTAACGATGGTATAATTTCTCAGCGATTAATGTGTTGCCTGATGTTAATTATCTTTTACATTATGTATGCGTTTATTAACATCTAGTAAAGGGATATTAACATGAATTTATCATATCAGGAAAAAAGTATCTGGGCTTCCCTCATCATAACCTCCCTTATGTTTATCTATTATTTCAGCCGAGTCTTGGGTGTTGTGGCGAATCCAGATATTCCTGAGAGTAGTCTGATCATCGTATTCATTGGAGTAATTACAGTCACCATATTTGCTCAGATTGTCATTCAGAGCATCATGGCCATCATTTATCGTGATGAAGTCAAGGATGGTGGAGATGAGCGGGAAAGTCTTATCAGGTTAAAAGCCACCAGCATCTCACATTATGTCCTGATTTCAGGTGTGTGGATCGCCTGCATGACCTTCTACCTCAATCCATCAGCGCTCATGCTCATGAATGTATTCATCGTCTTTTTTGTGGTTTCTGAAATCGTTGGTTTTGTAACTCAGCTTATCTATTACCAACGAGGTGTGTAATGGCTTTTTGCAGCATTCGAAACAATATGCGAAAGCTAAGATTCAATCGTGGTGAAATGACCCAGCAGGAACTTGCCAAAAACATCGGGGTGTCCAGACAGACGATAATTGCCATCGAAGCCCGGAAATACTCGCCCACCCTGGAGTTGGCTTTTAAGATTGCAGGGGTGTTTCAAGTCCCACTGGAAGAGATTTTCCAGTATGAACCAGAGAAATCCTAAGAATCACCACACTGATGGACCTTAAGCTTGCTAGCGGACCATCACTTCATCACAGAATATCCAGGATTTCTCACCAGCTCCTGGATGCCATTCTGGACATACCCCTCGATTTTTAGCCAGAACTCGGATATAACGTGTTGTCTCTGTTGGAAAATCGGCAGTCAATCGATTGATAGAAACATCCTCGCTATTATCAGACACCTCATTTTCAACTCGTTGGATAACTCTCCATATCTCACCATCCGGTGAAAAACTTACCTCCAGATACTCAGGCATAAATATCCAGGCTTTGGTTGATTGCAGAAAATTCACTTCAGTCCGAAAGATTTCTTTGCTCTCTCCCAGGTCAAGAATGAGTTCCAGGTCATTTCCTTCAAAACCCTGCCAGGTACCATCCTTTGAGTTATCCGACCCCAGAATTCCATCAACCAGACCCTGATCGCCACCACCCGTGTAGCGTACATGATATTTCATCATATATGACGTGCTGCTGCCCAGAGCTTTGTGAAAGGAGAAATCTCTTTCTGCAATGCGCCCCATGCTTGTGGGACCATCAAAAATCCCGGCTCGAATTTTAGCATCCTGCCTGATGACCAACTTACCTGTGTATAACAGGGAGCTCTCATCAGGGTCCCTACCATCAAGAGTATAGCGAACATCGTACTTTGTTTGTTCCGCAATTAACTGGACTTCCACTTCATCCTTTTGCAGAGGCCGTCCTGGTACAATATCTACCAGAAAGGTGCCTGGACTGTAGTTCCACCCCAGTGTCTCGAATCGAGGCAATAAACTTTGCAGCCGTTTTTGAAAGCCAGGCCAATCCCGCTGATCTTTTGCAGACCATAGCACCTCTGATAATGCAGTCATTCTCGGGAGCACCATATATTCTGCGTGTGAGGTGGTCTTGATGAACTCCGTCCACAAATTAGCCTGGGATCCCAATACAAATTTCGCTTCCTCAGCATTTAATGCTTCTGGAATGGGTTCATAGTCATACACTTTTTTGAGAGTTGTGTATCCGCCAATAGCCTGAGGTTCGGTTTTAGGGTCACCCTGGTAATAGTCAAAGTATACATGGGAAGTCGGCGTCATGATAACATCATGACCTGCCTTGGCAGCAGCCACGCCTCCCTTTACACCCCTCCAGGACATTACCGTTGCCCCTGGAGCCAATCCACCTTCAAGAATCTCATCCCATCCAATCAGCTGTTTACCCTTTGAGATGATGAATGTCTCCATTTTCTGGATAAACCAGCTTTGCAATTCATCCTCATCGGCCAGACCCTCAGTTTTGATCCGGTTCTGACATTTCTCACAAGTTTTCCAATATGTTTTTCGAGCCTCATCGCCCCCAATGTGAATATACCTTCCCGGGAATAAATCCACGACTTCATCCAGGATATTTTCAAGGAATACAAAGACCGAATCATTACCTGCGCAAAAAATGTCTTCTATGGGCCAGTAGCTGGCTGGACGTACTGGCAGGACCTCTCCCTTGCACGACAATTCAGGATAAGCCGCAAATATCTCAGAGGAATGTCCAGGCATTTCAATCTCAGGGACAATGGTGATCTGTCTTGCAGCGGCATAAGCCACAATCTGTCTGACTTCCTCCTGAGTATAGAATCCGCCATAGGTACTTTTTTCACCTTCTTTGATGGGCGTCCAATGCCGCCAGTCTTCATCATTCCGATCAACACGCCAGGCTGAAATTTCAGATAACTTCGGGTAACGCTTTATCTCAAGTCTCCAGCCGTGATCATCAGAAAGATGCCAATGAAATACATTCATTTTATGGAGGGCGATCATGTCGATATATTTTTTTACAAATTCCAGAGGGAAAAAATGACGTGAGA
This sequence comes from Candidatus Neomarinimicrobiota bacterium, assembly GCA_016784545.1. Taxonomy (NCBI): domain Bacteria; kingdom Pseudomonadati; phylum Fidelibacterota; species Fidelibacterota bacterium. Next base: position 33,278 of record JADHUM010000017.1, on the reverse strand, counting down.
CATCCAGATGCATGCCCCGCCATCCAAACCTGGGATAATCTTCAATATTGACGGCTTGAATTTTATGACCCACCAGGGTTGCAACACCCTGTTCAATAGACGGTGGTAAAAGTTGACGCAATGTCTGCATGCCGTAGAATATGCCAGGGTCATCCTGGGCCGTGATGCTGACTCCTTGACTACTCACTTGAAAATGATAGCCTTCTTCCGGCAAGTTGGCATCCTGGATGAGATCAATTTCAATATCTGCAGCTCCCTGCTTACCAACACCCAGGTTGGGAATCATTGACTTTAAATAATCTGTAAAAAATGCCTTGCTGGCAATCCCATCAGAAATCCAAACGGTTGTGGTCTGAGCAAAAACAAACTCACCCTTCTGTTCCAGTATGTGTTGTGGCTTGGGTATAATGTTCATATCCATACTTTCAGTTTTTGGTGCTCGTGGAGTTGAACAGGCCAGAAAGACCTGCATGATTGTCAATAATACAATCGTCTCTTTGGTAACAATTTTCATGGAAATCCCCTCTATGTTTTCACGCTCTGGTCCAGACGTAGCTTCGAGATGGAAACCAGGTCCTGGTCTATCTCAACCTCTGTAAGTGGCCGTAACCTGATAGCCATTCCCCCTCCAGGAGCTAATCTTGCTTTCAGTATATCAGTGTGTAAGACTTCATAAGACCCTATCCAGATTGGATATGGATTGGTATCCCAATGGGTATTTTCAGTATCCACATAGCATTCCGCTATCATTTTTCCCATAATCATCTGATCCATGGGAATTGCTACTTCTCGTGCATCCCCATTGGTAATGGCACCCAGGAACCATTCACTTCCATGGCGGCGAGCAATGGTGACAAACTTACCGATTTCGGCCTCCAGATAAAGAGTTTCATCCCAGTCCAGCTCAAGATCCCGGATGAACTGGAAGGCTGGCTGGTTATCATAATTCTCGGGTAGATCTGCCGCCATTTGAAGCGGACTATATAGAACCACCATGAGAGCAAGCTGCTTGGCCAATGTGGAGTGGACTCGGTTATCAGGTTTATATCGATCAAAGCGCAGGTCAAATATTCCAGGAGTGTAGTCCATGGGACCAGCCAGCAAACGGGTAAACGGTAGAATCGTGGTATGATTTGGAGGATTACCCTCGCTCCAGGCATTGTATTCCTGTCCCCGACCACCTTCACGTGTCATCATGTTTGGCCAGGTCCGCTCGATACCTGTGGGTTTGATAGGCTCATGTACATCAATACTCACCTGATATTGTGCTGCCATTTTGACGACCCGTCGGTAATGCTCAACCATCCACTGACCATGATGGTGTTGGCCAACTGGTCGAATTGCCCCAACATAGCCGGTTTTTACTGCAGGGATACCCAGGTCATGGGCATAGGCAAAGGCATCTTCAAGTTGACGTTCATAAAAATCTGCATCTGCACCCGTTTCATGGTGACCAATAATAAAGACGCCGCGTTCCCGGCCATAAGCTGTAATTTTCTCAATATCGTAGTCATCATAGGCTTGTGTCATAATAAAGGCATCGGGTTGCCCCCACCTTTCCCAACCAATATTCCAACCCTCGATGAGTAAGCCCTGAATTTGATTCTCTGCAGCGAAATCGATGTAGTGCATGGCATTTGATGTGGTTGCCCCGTGTTTGGGTCCTTGGACCCAGGTCTCTTTGTTGAGATGCATGCCCCACCAAATACCCATGTATTTCATGGGATGAATCCAGTCTGTATTCTCAATGGCACTGGGAGGATTGAGATTCAGGATCATACGGGATTTCAGCAAGTCTGTTGCCTGCTCACCAATGGTGATGGTCCGCCAGGGTGATGTCATCTGGCCTACCTGCTTGACTTTGTCTCCATCAGGCCAGGGAACCAGATCACTGATAAGGCTGAACTCAGCCTGTGGTGATTTGCGCAGGGTCATTCCGGGATAGTCTGTCAGATTGGCCTCATGCAAACTTACATGGAGACCATTGTCCATGATCATGGTAAAGGGAGTATTAACAACCTGGACTTCACCCAGGGGGGTTTGGGTATATAAGTATTCATAGCTATCATAGTCACCGGGAATCCACCAGGTCTCTGCATGCGTGGTAAAATTAAATTCAGACAATTCTTCAATCACAAAAATTGAATCAATTCCTGGTTGTGGTGGAATCTCATATCGAAACGCCACGCCATCATTTAAAACACGGAACGTCAGATTGAGTTGCCGATGGGGAACAAACTGTTCTCTCAGTTCAAGCTTGATGCTCCTGCTCAAGGAATGGATGGACTTTTCCTGTCCCCAGACGGGCTCCCAACGTTCTTCAAGCATCTCTGTTTTGGAATTCATCAGCTGAAAGGGACCCACCAGATCTGGTTGTTTTCGAAAACGATATCCCAGGGTTGAGGGGTTGATTAAATATTTCCCATCAACCAGGATGGCGTAGGAGGGCATCCCCTGATTAAGTTTCAACTCAACCTGAATTTTATCATCCGGGCTGGATACGATGATGTCTTGTGGAATCTCTGGTTTACATGCGATTAAAAATAGTATGCTGAGAATGAGGGCTTTATTCAATCTGTTCCCACCTTACAATCAGTTATTCTGATCTAAAAATCCTGAATATCAGAGGTTGTTATGGATCTACCTTCTCAACCCATTGGGTTTTGCCATCGCGGTCACAGAGCAAGACCATTCCAGTGCTGGAATTACCTGTCCCCAGGTAAGCGCTCATTTTCCCATATTCATTGGCTGTTCGGAGAAATCCATTACCTGCAGTGCCAGTACCTAAAAATGCGGTCTCATTTCCAACTTCATTGTAGGTTGTGAGTTGACCCCCACCTTTCTCACTCGTGCCGAGGTAGACAGTAGGAGATTCATTCTTATCAAAGGTACGAATAAATCCACCACCCATTTCACCAGTTCCCAGGTGGGCACTCATCTTCCCTTCCTGGTTGTAAGCAACAAAACCTCCCTGCCCATCCTCATTTGCACCCAGTGTCATAGATGGTGCTCCCAGGGCATTTTTGAGCATGATGGTGCCACCACCTTGACCTGAGCCTGATATGAGAACGGTATTTTCGCCAGCATGGGACAGAATTCTCAGCCCGCCCCCCTCGCGAATCGTAACGGAACTCACACTGAGATCACCCATCTCAGGTTCATTTTGTCGGGCTGACATAAGTGACATGAATAGCAAAGTGGCCAGCACGCCAATGAGTATGCTTTTTACATCAAATTGCTTTTTCATTACTTCACCATCCCCTTGAGTTTATCCCAAATTTTATTTCCCAGCATGTCAGCAGCTACATCCACTATCTGTTGTACCAATTCCAGTATGTTCTGCTCGCCGGCCCAGTGTCTGGTAACGATAGTGGGCTCACAATTCTTCATGACTGAATTAATGACATAGGCTGCCAGCGCAACATCATCCAAATATCCCAGAGGTCCAAAAAGCGCTTCAGGGATAAGATCTATGGGGGAGATAAAGTATGCCAAGGCACCAGCAATTTTGGCTTTTTCTGAACTGGGAACCTCTTTGTCCATGGCCAACTTTGCCAGTAGATGGAAGAGATCCGGCGCTAATAGCAGATACTCTGACCACTGGCTCTCTTTTCCAGTTTTGGTTTGGATCCATTCCCGAATGTCCAATCTCATTTTTTGGTAAAAATCCTGATTCATGATTCTACCCTCCCGTGGGTGATGTATTTTATTTGAGCAAAGTTAATTTTTTTACCTGCTGTTGCGCAGATGTTTGCAGGACGAATAAATATACCCCTGAACTGACCTCATCTCCATTTTGGTTTGTCCCGTTCCAGGTGAGCAAATGCTCTCCGCTCCCAAAATCGCCCTGAGCAAGCGTGGATACAAGCCTTCCCTGCGTGTCATAAATAATCAAACTAGTATGCATATTTTGTTCCAGATGAAATTGAAGGGAAATCTGAGCATTAAAGGGGTTGGGAAAGGCATCAATTTGGAATTGACTGGGAACCTCGATCTCATCAACATCTACACCTTCAGGGTAGGGCGACCCTGCATTTACCCAGGCTGTATACCAGATACTTGCCAGGTCGACAGCTGCACGATTCAAACTCCAGGTGGTGGTATCTCCTAGATCATCCCACATCATGGAATAATAGGTATCGTTGTGGTTTGGATCAACAAGGTATGCTCTATCATCAGCTGCCATGATCAGATCAACCAGAGGGAAAATTTCCTCGATATAGTTAAAAACAGAGTCGATGGGGCTCTCCCAGTAGTGTGCTATTGAATCTGGGAAGGATATCTCATCCAGACGAGGATTCATCATCTGGGTCTCATATCGTGAATGAATGCCATAGTTACCGGAGAGTTGCCCATTGTAATTCAGGGTGAGGTGTAAGGCCTGGTGTGAATCACCAACATAGTGACCCAGTTCAGCAGCAACCTGCCAGACATCATTCCAGTTTCCATCTCCCATAAGAGTTGTCAGGTCATCCAACCACCATTCGATCACCCAGGGTACCAATCCATTGTCCTCCATTGTACCCTGGCCATACAAATCAATCATCCCCTGCCAGGTATGCGGAAGGGTACCAGCAAAAAATTCAGGATAATAATCAATATCGATATAGTGATAGTATCCAGGATCATCATCCGTATCGGGATCAGCGGAGTGGTCAGACAAGTAGTTCCGGTGATCCATAAAGAAGGACATGGATTCAGGGAGATGATTGACTGCTGCATCGTTAATAAAACGATGAGAACCCCAGCCCCAACGCCCAAAAAGATTTGTGATTGTCAATAACGTGACCAAAAGAATGAGTATATATTTTTTCAAGTATCTAGTTCCATATGAATTCATTTTTAAATGTCTGACAATATTGGGGTAAATCCTTTAAAAGCACAATGAAAAGACAGGTCGTGTCCAGGATATTGTAAGGAGAGTCTCTTTATTGACAGTTAAATCTAGCGATTTAGATGATGGCTTATGGCATGGAGCAACAAGTCCATTTCATCTGGAGTGTTGTAGGCGTTAAAGCTGAGTCTTAGGATAGACTCCTCCCGCCATTTAGTGATCATGGCCTCAATCTTGTGTTCATCCCATAAGGTCTGCCAGAGTTTCCCCGGGTTTGAGTCGGTGGGTAGCAGAACACTGGCAAGCTGGGCCAGCCAGGATTCATTGCATATCAATTCTCGCTTGAGACTTGTGGCAAATAGTTCTCGATACTCGTACAGAAGATTCCTTGATTCTGACATCCGGGTTTGCCAGTCGTGTTTCTCCCGAAACTTCAGAGCCGTTGGTATGCACAAGAAGCCTGCCATATCCCGCGTACCCCACATTTCGTGTCGCAAGGAAAAGGAGGGTTGGTTGATTTCTGCCCAACTAATTACCAGAGGTTCAAATGCTTCTCTCTGGGTAGCGTGGACATGCAAAAAAGCAGTTCCCTTGGGGGTGAGTAGCCACTTATGACAATTGCTGGTGTAAAAATCAGCATCTATTTCTTCAAGGTCCATAGCGAGCTGCCCAACCGCATGGGCGCCGTCAATCACGGTGATAATCCCAGCTTTCCTGGCTCGTGCGCATATCTCTTTAACGGGTAAAACCAGGGCGGTGGCCGAGGTGATATGACTCATTAAAATCAGTTTTGTACGGGGAGTTACCTGTTTCCAGAAATAGTCGACAAATTCAGCCTGTGTGGTGACAGGCAGATCAATTGCTACCTTAGTAAGCATGGCATCGTTCTGAGCGCATTTTCGAGCCCATGAGGCCATAATGGTGCCATACTCATGATCTGTGGTCAGAACTTCGTCATGGGGTTCAAGTTGAATGGAATGGGCAATGGCATTCAGGGCAACCGTCACATTGGGCGTGAAAATCAAGCCTTCTGCATCTGCGTTGACAAAGTGGGCCAGTTCTGTTCGGGCTTTTTCCAGGGGGCCACTGGCTGCCTTGCCAAAGAGGCCTTTCAGTTGCCGGGTAAAGTAATCAATGGGGTTCCGTTCAAGAATACGCTGCCAGTTTTGGTAATCTTCAAAAACCTCTTTGGGGCAGGCACCAAATGATCCGTGGTTCAGATAGTGAATATCTGGATCGAGGAGGAATTCTGATCTGAGATTGGCCAGCATGTTTTCTCCCTTAAATGATATGGTGTTTTTGTAAGATTCCCAAACTTCTAAAAAAGAAAATCCCCCTGAATCCAGAGGGATTATTTGTGTGTGCTAAATTCTATATTATTTCAGCAGTTGAATATCCAGAATAGTCAAGGTTTTGACACCATCAGGCAGATCAAGAGTCAGCGTATCACCAACCTTTTTGCCCAGAACTCGTTGAGCAAAGGGAGATGCCGTCGTGACAATATTTTCGTATAATTCCAATTCGTATTCTGCAGCACCAGCCATTGAAACCGTGATTGGATTTTCACCATCAGTATAGGTAACCTGCGTTCCAAAGGACACGCGATCAGCCTTTACATCCCCAGGCTCCACAACTTCTTCATCCAGGTGTTTTTCGAAACGATGACGCTTGTTATGCAAGTGCGCCTGATTGTCTTTGGCAGCATGGTATTCGGCATTCTCTTTCAAATCTCCAAAATCGGCTGCTCTTTTTATGTCTTTTGTATTCTGCTTGATTTCAGCATTTATCTCATGAATTCTCTCAACAATCATATTGTAGGTACTGCGGTATATCATTCTTTTCGCCTTTTATCTTATTCCTGATTTCTTCAACCAGCTACTCTATATTTAAGTTCTAATAAACTCATTTTTGCCGGGTCTCCAGTATAATCGACAGGTATGCATCAGTCCAGCATTTAGGAGTCTGCCCGTCATGAGGATTCTGCCTGCTCATAAATCCACAAATCCATGTCCATCACCAGCGATTCTTCACTTTTTCAGCAAAGCCCAGGAGGTTCTCAATCTGTAAAACAGTTCCATCATCCAGGGTAACCTGACCAGAAAAAGTTCCAAAGACCTGGTGCTGCCAGGATTGGATGATCAGCAAATTGGTATTTGAATAACGATCGAGGATGGGTGCAAAATCCAATTCAAGACGACCGTCATTACTGGAAAACTGCCAGGGTTTTAAAAAGTCATTCTCTGGGATATGAAAACTGACTGCATCCAATTTGTGACCCCGGCCATCCAGATAAATGATGTTCTCAGAAGCAGCTGAAGCGTCCCCAAAACCGTAACCAATGTTCAGTCCAAAACGTTGTCCCCCAACCATCCCAGATGCTGACCCCCAATACCAGGTGTTGGAGTAGGTCCAGACACCCCGGCCCCAATCCAGTACACCAAATGCCTTCTGACCAGTGAACACCAGCTCTCGATCTCCAAGTGTAAAGCTACCCCTGGCGGGCATACAATTAATCTTATGGTTATAGTAAAATGCCTTTGGGTTTTCCGGAAAAGGTGTGGCAATGAGCAGGGAGTCATCATGGGGCTGGTCCAGCTCAACACTTCCGCGTAAATCTTGTCCAGGTTGGAAATGCTTCCACTCAATTTCAATCACTCGGGATGTCTCTTTCCTAATAAATCGCAGGTTAAGATTCTTGTTTTGGAATATAACATCCCCCTGTTTACTGGATTCTGGCATCTTGAAGCCACCCTGGGGAAGCAGGGTCATCACTGAATTTGAAATCTCCTCAGCGGATGTAAAATCGAACACCGTTGCTGCCACAAAGCCGATATAGCCCAGATCTGAAACAGTAAATGAGATGCCCCCATCATCAGATAAAATGGCGTAATAGTCCCATTCCTTGATCTTAAAAGCCGGTGCAGCAATGTCCTGGCGATGATAATCCAGAATCATATCTCTGGCCCAACCGCGCTGGATAAGCTCACCCTGCCCGTTGAGTAATTTTGAAGATTTGAGAATCTCGTTCTGCATGGAGCCCCCTATAAATAATTAAAATCAAATATGTGAGATGGCAGCCTGCTAAGCAATGATTCTCTTGCCTGGGATGTAAGATTTAGGGAATTCTCGGGCGAAAGTCCGCCTATTTAAAAGATGATATCTGCCTGGATTTGACTGGCATATCTCGTGATCATATCAGCGTATTTGGGGTGATCTCTAAGGGCATCGTATTCTGGTTCCAGTATCAGCAAGGCCAGACAAAAATCGCCAGGTGCAGCAAGGGTTTTGTCCAGGTAGTAGAGGGCTTGATCATAATCCCCCACCATGATAAATAAGCTGGCCAACTGATCCCATAGCTGGTTTCCCGATACCCCATCAGAGGTTATTTTGGTCATGTCCAGGAGCTTGTCTGCCGACATTCTGGCACCTCTCAGATTTCCTGCCCCAGCCTGGGTGACACCATAATCAACCAAATTCAACCAGTGGTCCGGGTCTCGCTGAAGGGCAACCAGAGCCGTGTCTCTGGCCAATCCGTAATAGTGCCTGGAGGAGTCGATTAATCCCTCCAGTCTAAAGTAGAAGGCCTTGTCTTCCATTTTATCAGCAGGACCACGATATTTATCTGCTTGCACAAGTTCTCTGGCCGTTGGGAAATCTCTTGATAAATAGGCCTTCATCTCACGAGCGGGAGCCATGGTTTCTGCCCCATACTCCTCAATCAATTCACCAAGGATTGGCTCAGCAAGTGACAGATCACCTGTTGACGAAATAGTCAGAAAGTACCTCAGCTCAACCAGGACCGGATTTCGTCCGACCAATGTGATCATCTGTTCCAGATATTTCCTGGTTTTTTGCCAGTCACGAGTAAACAGAGTGTTTTCAGCAACCGTGTTGGTCTTGCCTGCAGATCGAGGATCCAGATTTACGGCTCTCTCAAAGTATTCCGTTGCTTCATTCCACAAGCCCATACGTCGTTTCACCAACCCAATGGCCAGAAAAAGGTCGCTGTTGTTGGGCTGACTGATGCGAGCGATTTCAAATTCTGCCAGTGCCGATTCAAAATCACGATCTGAATAATAGTGGTAGTATCCCTTTGCCAGATGATAGTCTGGAGATTCTGAATCCAGGGAGGCCAGTTTTACCAGATAATCCTGAGCTTTTTGTAAATATTTGCCATCTGGGTCATAGCCAGCAAAATATTCATAGGCATACAGGCGGATGAGCCTGGCATAGGGCAGGGTAAACAAGGGGTCCAGACGGATGGCTTCTTCATAGAGTGTGATAACGGTATCGCCTTCATCGAATTGTTTATCCCCAAGGATATTTGCTCTGAGATAAAGATCCCAGGCAGCTTGGTTGTCTGTGGGTCGGGTGGAAAGGTAGTCCTCTTCTGCAGGGGTAAGTGAGGCCTTGAGCGCGCTGGCTATGGATCTGGCAACTTCGGTCTGCAGGGAGAAAACATTCTTGTAATCACGATCAAAAGTTTCCGCCCAGAGGTGCTCATCAGTTTGAGCACGGATGAGCTGACCAATGATACGGACCTTATCCCCTATCTGCTGAACACTTCCTTCCAAAATATTTGCAACTCCCAACTCAGCAGCAATCACAGGAATAGATTTGTCGCTGTTTCGATACTGAATGGTTGAGGTTCTGGAGATAACTTTTAGATCTCTAACCTTAGCCAATTGAGTCAAAATGACATCTGTGATACCATCTGCGAAGAATGAAGATTCCTCACTGGAATTGAAATTGGTAAAGGGCAACACCGCGATAGATTTGGGGTTGATTTGCAGCTCAGCAGGTGATTCACTGGAATCCCATATATTTGGGATCACCAAAAGGGTAAGTATGATACCTGCCAGGACAGCAATGATGATGTTGCTGGTCAGTGGCTTCTGATTCACTGTTTGGGGGAGATCAGAATCCTGGGCTTTGTCCATTCCATCCGGGGTAATTTCATAGAACCAGGATAAAAACAGGGCCGCAGGAAAGCCGGCAGCCAGCATGCCCAGTATAAGTGATATGGTCCAATCAGGTATCCCCAATCTGGGGAATATCATATCGCATGCTTCCAGAATCACAAAGCCTGTACCCAGATATACAGTGGCCGCTCTGAGGACACGTCTGCGACGGAGCTCAGCGTAAAACGATGCTAATCTTGAGGGCTTGGTAGTCACTTTAACCAGATTGTTGTCCCAGCAATTTCTTAAAACCCGGATTGTCTCGAAGCGGATCGTAATAAGGATCAATAAGGAAGTCGACACGGTTAACCCAACAGGGGACACTTAGCACTTGTTCATAAATTTCAATCGCTTTCTCCTGATAGCCTGACCACATATAGATATCTCCGAGAATATTGAGTGCATCAGCACCTGCCAAAGCATCCCGACTCAAAGGCATCATTGCAACTGCTTTATTCCCCAACTGAATTGCTTCTTCCAACCTTCCCTGCATAGCAAGAGTCACCCCTTTATCAGCATAAGGTGCCCAATTCTCTGGTGTTTCAGCTAGCTCTACCTCAATGGCTACAATAACCGAATCTAAAGCCAATTTCAGCCTCGAGCCTCCAATGGAATGATAGAGAGTGACTAATTCCTCGCCAGCCAGATTGCCATCCTCGTAGGCGATAGCCAGGGCTCTGTCAAAATTTCGTTCCAGGCGTGCTTGTCTAAAACGCTTCGACCGATTTAGTTCTTTACCAGACCGGGCCACAATGTCATCCAGAACAGCTCGGGCATGTTGAATATCACCACCTGATTGCCAGAGTTCCAGATAATAGCGCCCTGTGGCAACCTCAGAACCCTGCCAGGAGGTGATCGCTTCCAGGCGCTCCTGATACTTCAGTGAGCTCCCCCAATCTCTCTGCATGGCAAAAATATCACGGGTTTCCGACACTTTCTGGGCATTATTTGGATCAAGGGAAACCGCCTTCTCCATGAAGCGAGTGGATTCCTCCCAGAGACCCAGTCGTCGCTTTATGTAGGCAATTCCAGCAAGGAGTTCTGTATTATTGGGTTGCATTTCAAGGGCCAGACTCATCTCTTCCATGGCTGCTTGATAATTTCTAAAGCCGTAGTATTGGAAATAACCTCGAGCCATATGTGTTTCTGGTGCATCAGAATGCAATGATTCAGCTTTTGCCAAAGCTTGCTTCGCTTTTTCAAATCTTTCGGGGCTAGGATCTGTCCCAGTCCCATCGAAATAAAACCAGGACTGTAGCCTGGTAAGAAGCACATAGGGTAGTAAAAAATTGCTGTCTTGAGCGATGGCTCTTTCAAGCTGAGTGATGACAGAATCTTTGTCTGCAATTTCAGCGTCATAAAGCAATTTCGCTTTCAAATACCACTCCCAGGCTTCGGGATCATCTGTATACCGTGATTCGATATAGGATGCTTCCCTGGGTGTCAAGCGAGCTTTTAGAGCTGAAGCAATTTTCTTGGCCACATCACTCTGAACAGCGAAAATATCCGCATAACCCCGGTCATAGGTTTCCGCCCATAGATGTTCATCGGTTTCAGCATTAATGAGCTGGGCTACAATACGAATTTGATCACCAGCCCGACGGACACTCCCCTCAAGGATGTGTGCCACTCCCAACTCTCTGGCAATATCTGAAATAAGCATAGTGGTTTCTTTGTACTGCATGACTGAGGTTCTGGAAATCACTTTTAGATCGGCGACCTTGGAAAGCTGGGTAAGAATATCATCATGCATGCCATCTGCGAAACTCTGATCATCCTCAGTTTTGGTAAAGGGTGTGAAGGGCAAAACAGCTATTGATTTGGAATCTAAAACCCCACCCGATTCTTCATTTGATGATCCCAAACGACCTGGCGAAAAGCTCTGGTAGCTTAGCAGCCCAGCTATAATGACCAACAGAACGACGATGGCAACATTACTGGTGAGGGGTTTCTCACCTGATGTTTGTTTCTCACCCTCCTTCGGGGACCGCCGAAGTCCATCTGGGGTCATTTGAAACATCCAGGCCAGACCCAGGGATATTGGCAACCCAAAGACAAGGATGGCCAGAATGATTTTGACGATGGTTTCGGAGAAGCCCAGCATGGGGATGATAATGGAAGATGATTCCAGAATAGCATAGCCGACACCCAGATACACAGCTGCAACCCGAAATACTCTCCGATTACGGAGTTCCTGGATCAGCTCGGACATTTTACCTTGAGAGGTGGTCATTGAAATTAACTGATCTCCCCAACGAGTTTCTGGTATCTGGGTGATTCTCTGAGATTGTCAAAAGCTGGACGTAGTTTAAGCATCCATATTGTAAAATCTCCTGGATAGGAAAGTAATTCATCAATTATATCCAGGGCGAGATCTGTTTCACCCAGGATTGAATAGGTCATTGCCAGATCCACAAGGTGATCGGGACCACCCAAGGCATTTTTGCTGACAGGCTCAAGCTCTATAGCTCGCTTAGCTGAAAGAATTGCCTTTTCATGCTGTCCCATCAAAGCATGTAGCATGCCTATTCTATCATGCAAATAGGGATCATCCGGTCGTACCTTGAGATGTGAATTATGATTGGAGAGAGAGCGTTGAATTTCCGTGTTCATCTCATCCATCTTACCCATACCATAAAGAATCAGACTATTATGATAAGATGGGTAATCCCCTTTATAATCCTCTCGAACGAGCTTTAGGGCCGTTTCAAACTCTCTCGCCTCCATAGCCAGATTGATTCGCTCTACAGCCAGAGCCTCTGGGCTATTTACATTAAGTATGCCATCGTTCAGTATCTGACGGGCTCCAACTAGATCTCCATAGGCATATCTCCTGAGTCTGGCATGAAAGCGATAGCTTAGGAAAAATTCCGGAAAAGATTGAATAGCTATGCGAAACTGTTTTTCTGCCTGCTCATACTTTCGTGTAATCGAGTAAAATCCAGCCAACCAGGCAGCGTGCCCAACCACATCCGGATCCAGTTCAAAGGCGTTTTCAAGATATATTCCTGCTTTGGTCCAATTTCCAGTTTCAGCATATAACTGACCCAAATGATTGGCAACTTCTCCATTCTTGGGTTGAGCTTCCGCTGCTAACTCAAACTCTTTAATGGCAGAATCCCTGTCGCTAAGACACCAGAGATAGTAAATACCATGGGCAAAATGGGTCTCACCATGATTTGGAATAAGATCAATTGCCTGGTCCAGGGTCTTTTTCGCAAAAGCTTTTCTTACTGGGCTTGGATCCCAGTCAGGTTGTTGAAATAACACAGAATGTGCAATGGATTGACGGGCATAGGCTAAACCAAAACTGGGATCAAGCTTGATGGCTTCTTCGTACATGGCAACGGCTTTCTCGTTGCCTTCTTTGGTAGTCTTGGTATGCCAGTAATAATTACCTTTCAGGAAGAAATCATAGGCCTTCATATTCCGAGTTGGAATTTCATCAAGTTCAGCCTTTTCTTCAGGACTTAAGGCTGATTTCAGGGCACCTGCGATCTTTTTGGCAACATCACTCTGAATGCTAAAAATATCGGCATAGTCACGGTCATATGTCTCCGCCCATAAATGCTCGTCCGTACTGGCTTTGATGAGCTGGGCTACTATCCTCACCTGGTTTCCGGCTCTGCGCACACTGCCCTCCAGCAGATTGGCGACACCGATTTCTTGAGCAATTTCCTTAATACTTTTTTCCGTGTTCTTGTATTTGACCATAGTGGTACGGGAGATGACTTTTAAATCTCTAATCTTAGACAGTTGGGTCAGAATATCATCATGGATGCCATCAGCAAAATAAGCATCCTCTGCAGAAGCAGAAAAATTTGTAAAAGGTAATACAGCCACGGCCTTGGCATCAAGTGAATCAGCCTGTTGATATGTGACAGCCACATCTGGTGGCGGCGAGGACTGCATTCTGGGATAAGCCAGGAGCCCTACAATGACCAGAAGCAAGACGATGATCATGGAGTTCCCCGTAAAGGGCTTCTGCGCTTCAGTTTGCTTTTCCCCTGATTTGGGTGATCGTCGCAAGCCCTCTGGGGTTAACTGGAAGGTCCAGGCCAACCCGATTGCTGCAGGGAATCCAGCAATCAGCAACCAAAATACTGTTTTGACCACATAAGCAGGTAAACCCAGCATAGGGATGACAATATCTGCTGCTTCCAGGAGGGCAAAACCCACTCCTAGATACACTGCAACGGCTCGGAAGACCCTCCGATTTCGGAGTTCTTGAATTATTCCGCCAGGACCGTTTTTTTGCTCGCTCATGATTTCCCCATCAGGTTTCTATTAGAATGGCTGAAAATGGTCTGGAGGCCATCGAAATGCAATATCTATTTTAAGATATAAATGGTCATGTTTAAACAGCTTATGTCTCTGGGGGGCTGAATTGTGATCAGATTATTGTCTATTTCAAAATCTCAGAGAAAGACAACTCAAGCCACCATCCAGCTTCCTGAATTCGGAGACATCAACTTCCAGGACAGCATATCCGGCCTGGATGATGGTCTGGAGGGCCTGGGGATATCCCGTTGGGACGAGAATTGTATCATTCACCCAGATACAATTTGCGGCATAACTTTCAGATTCATGGATGGGTAAAATATTGAATCTCCGGAAATCAGGATGAGTGAGAAACTCACCACAGGCTAAAAGATTATTGCGTTCCAGATAGGCTACTCCTGTCTTCAGATGGAGAACCTCCTTCAATTCAACCACAGATCCTGTAAGTTCATATTTTTGGAGATGAACGATCAGCTGATCCGCTCCCAGTTGGTTGGTACGGGCAGATAAGCCGATAAAGAAATGTGAATCCACCATCATCACATCCCCTGCTTCCAGAGTTCCTGGAGACTTGATTTCTTCGATACTCTCATAGTGGTTCTCAAGTAAACTTCGCATTCCCTCGATTTCTCCACGCCGGGAAAGGGCTCCAGGATTGGTAATAATGGCACACTCAGGGGTGAGTAGAGCCACATCTTCTACAAAGGTTGAATCGGGAAATGCAGGCATAGCTTCCAGACAGGTTACCTCCAACCCACATGATTCAAGCGCTTCGATGTATGCAGCATGTTGCTTGAGCGCCAGATCAAAGTCTGGTTTGCCGAGATTGGCAGAGGTGAGTCCATTGATCATAGAAGGTGCTGGGGTTCGAACGATGGCTTTGGTGAACATTTCCTGCTCCAGATCTCAATATTTTTAATGGAAAATATAATCATGTTGAAAATAACCGATTCCCTATTGCTCACAAGGTCTCAAAAAGCCACTCCGGGAATAGCTGATTGAAACAATTGCTAATTTTGGAAAAGAGTATCAATTTTTGCAGAATGGTCTATTTTGAGTTGAATCAAAATAAATGGGAAGAACGGGCAGACAATTGCCAGGTCATTCACGTAAGTGACCCATAATTCTACCAACAGAAAAATAACGAAGAATGGAGTACTTCAATGATTATTGATATCATTTTACCCCTATCCCTGGTATTTATCATGTTTAGTCTTGGGCTGAGTCTCACCATCAATGACTTCAAGAATGTTGCCAAGCAGCCAAAGGTATTTGCAGTGGGTATCCTGAACCAGATGGTGCTGCTTCCTCTGGTTGCATTTGGAATCATCCTGCTGTTTGGACTCACCAAGGAAATGGCTGTGGGACTCATGATTCTTGCCTGTTGCCCTGGCGGTGTCACCTCCAACATCTTGACTAAAATGGCCAAAGGAGATACGGCACTCTCCATTTCATATACAGCAGTGGTAAGTATCGTAAGCGTCATCACCCTGCCAATCATCACTGGCTTTTCTATTGCTTATTTTATGGGAGCTGAAGCTCCGGAAATCAGCGTCCTCTCACTTGGGTTAACCATGTTCTTGATCACAGCCATCCCCGTTGCTATTGGATTGTTGGTACATCATAAGGCGGAAACATTCACCCATGGCTTCGAACCCAAAGCCAGCAAGATTTCCGCCATTCTATTTGTCATCATTGTTATTGGTGCCCTCTCCAGTGAATGGGATACCTTTGTGAATAATGTTACCATTCTGGGACCTGGCATTGTAACCCTGATAATTATCATGCTGCTCATGGGCTATAGCAGTGCTCATCTTTTTAAAATGAATGAGGCTCAAGCTGTCTCTGTGGCAATTGCAACGGGAATTCAAAATGCCACGGTGGGCATTACAGTTGGAAATCTGATCCTGCCCTCTGGTGAAGGTTTATCTCTCCTCAGTTTGCCCTCAGGTGTGTATGGTATTCTTATGTATCTAGTTTGTCTGCCCATAGTTTTTGGCTACGTCAAATGGGTTCACACCAGGATTGTTGGAGTCCCTGCAGGATAATCTAGGTGAACCGGCTTATCTCTCAGGGATGAGACTTTACAAAAGCAGTAATTGATTAAAACCAATAGCTTAGGCCATATCATTTGTATATGGATCTATATCAGCACAATAACATATTGGCTGTCTATTATCAATTAATCCCTTTCAGTATACACCATTTAATACAATAAATAACACGCAGTTACAGTTGCTTTCTTCAAATAATGGCATGGGGATTGACAATGTAGAGAAGTGACAAGAGTTCTTTAACAAAATTCGCCGATGAAGGAGACCATCATGACAACATTGATGAAATCAGGTCTTATTATTTTGGCTGCAGCACTTGTTTTGAATGCCAATCCCATGGAGGCCGATGTACTTACAAAGCCCCAACCTGTGGGTGGCATCCCAGCAGTGTGTAAACATGTTATTTATCCTGAACTCGCAATGGAGCTGGGTCTGGAAGGAAATGTTACCCTGAGGTTTATGGTAGATGAATTTGGAAATGTTTCCAACATCCAGATTATTCAAAGTGGAGGCTATTTACTTGATGAAGCTGCCATGGCTGCAGTTACACGCACCGAGTGGATTCCAGCCACCCGCAACAATGAGAACTATTCCGTTCTGTTCCAGATCCCCTTCAAATTCTGCATCGATTAGATCACGTACCTCTCTGAGAGGTAGTCAGGATAAATAGCCTGTTTTGTCCTGACTATCTCTCAAAATAATGAATTCCAGGCACCCCCAATTGGGTACAGCGTCAATATGTTAGTTGATAAAGCGGGTACTGAATTTGCGAAGGGGCTATCAGTTAAAGTTACGATTACCCTTGCTGAGTGCCTTACTTACTGATCTTAAAAATTCTGGAACATCAAATGGCTTTTCAAACGTGTACTTGACACCCAGGGCTGAGACAAATTTTAGATACTCCGGGAAGCCTGCTGACATGGCAATTATTTCTGGAGCAGGGTGGTACTTCAAGAGTTCCATGCATACTTCAAAGCCTTCCTTGCGGGGCATAATCATATCTGTAATCACAAGGTCATGGTGCTCTTTGTTATAAAGATTTATGCCCTCAATTCCATCTGGGGCCAGATCAACTTTATAACCCTCCAATTCGAGCATTGTTACCATGAATTCACCCATGGATTCTTCATCTTCTATAACCAATATGTTCGACATAATTCACCTATTCCATTTTCCCCACGAAAACTGCATAAAGCATAAATTTACCACCTCTTACAGTTCAAAGATTGAGCCATTCTAAATTGATCTACTTATATCGCTGTTATTTTTACACTTACATAAACTTCTACAAAAATTGTGTAAACCACATATGTCAACAATTATTTACAATTCCTGCTGGATTGTAGGATTTATAGCACAGTTTGTTGGATTGTAATTCGGAGCGTACCAGGCTTCAGTATCCCCAAGATTGGAAAATCTTAATTCTTCTCCACCTTGAGGAGATCGCTGGACAACAACGCCAGCTTAAAGAATGGATCGATCACCTCGCTGTGTCCAAGCGTGGTAAATACGGTAACAATTTTTGAAGTCTTCAAGTCCGCTTCAGAGACATCATTTTTATCAAACCTTTGATTGGGAATTCCCCAGTCTGTCAAATCTTCAATCAATTCTGCGCTGTTTCGGCTCGTCCCCCCATTTGGTGTGGTAATATTGATCATTCTACCCTTATCGTTTTCAAGCCAATGGGTATAATTTTCCACCTGACCATAGAGCGCATCAAATAGATAGACTTCTGATATATGATCAGTTAACCCTCCCCGGTTTAGGACGAATGAAATAACGCGATAAGCGCCGCTATGGCCGGATAGAATGATTTTTCCAGGCACGGCTTTATCTATCTTTTTTTCGTGGCTGAGAAAAGCCAGTACATCTTCAACCAAAGCCTTAAAAATGAGGGGCTCCTCCAACTTGCCACCGAAAGAGTCGGAAGCATCCTTGGGACCTTCAGGGAAGACGAATATCGCATTTGCGTTGCTGGCGGAAAATTGGTCCAGCAGGTTAAATTTTTCTATTGATTCCTGAATACTATTCCCCCAGCCATGAAAATAGAATACCAGATCCACAGCATCTGTTTTACGGTAACTGTCTGGTACAAAAATAGCCACGGAGGAATCATTATAATGTTCTTCAAAACCAAAGTGGGTATCATTGTAATCATGGCCGTCAGCTCTCAGAGGATGCGGGAAAGAAGTATGTGAACTAGTAATTATGGTAAGCTGCCCAGCAGAAACTTGTGTCCACTCAGTGGACTTGCACATGGATAGACTGGCCATCAGAAATATTACCAGGAGAAATATTATTTTTTTCATGGGAGCCTCGCTTAATTCAGGGAATCAATTGTCCCCTAAACTAACCTCCAACATAGGTCTGGTCCAAGAATGAACCACCCAAGCAAACAGCTTAACACCCATTTTTACAACGAAGTAAACGAACAGAACGAATGGCCCTGTGCAGCTTCGTGATCTTCGTCAGACTTGTCTATCGAAACCCATCGGGTGTAGATAGATTCGTTGTGAGAGTAGAACAAATTAACGCTTTGCCCATGTCCGCATGCTCAATGACCAAATCTTTAAATTTAACTTTTAAGGGTGTTAATCGCTTCATTCACGATTATGTCAATAACAGTCATGTATGCAAAAATCCGCCTCCTACCCTAATACCCATATACCCCGTATACCCTATTTCCCTTATTCCCTTATTCCCATATACCCTTTACCCCAACTCCCCTACACCAAAAAAAGAGACCGCCCTTTTGGGACAGCCTCCTGTTGTTTATTGCGTCTTATTAAGGAGTTTTAGAAATAGGCTGATACAGCTATGGAAGTTGTTTCGTTGTTCGTGGCATAGTTAAATTTATAGCCCGTCAACTTGTCATAACCATCATCATAGGTGCCATTTTCATTGGTATCCAGATATACAAAAGCAGTGAGATTGCCTTCAGCACCAGATCCCAGGACGAATTTCTGAGTGGTTTTTTTGTTAACTTCGATTGGAAATTGATCGAGAACTTCTATTGTCGCACCTTCGCAATTTGAATAGCATCCATCAGAAATAGCCAGATACCAATCACCTTCTTCTGAAAAATAAGAATCATCGGTCCAGATCACGCCTGCATCCACGTAGCGAGGGTTTTCACAATTGCTTAAAACCAGTGCGATTAAAATGATAGCGATGATGTTTAAATTTTTCATGTCGGGCTCCTTGTTGGTGATTTCCTTGACACTCCCAGGTTAAGGATCACATCAATTTGAAACGTAAGGCTATCCCTAGTTGTGTGAATAAAAGTCCCCCAAAGAGATGGCATCTTTGGATTAGGCCAGGGGATTATTCCCCTAGAGACCCTTGTCAATACCATTTCTACTCCAGGGATTAGAAACTTGAGGAGAAGTAGTTAATCACACCTAATTGAAAAATAAATGAGTGGCAGGCCCTTGGTGGCAACTCTGTTGTGAGGTCGAGCTGGGCTGCTTGGAAATATTTTCCAAGCAAATCACAGAGAGGAATTATTCCACCATTGAAAAGGGTGGATTGTATAGTTCTGCTAGCTGACTATATTGATAGCGAAGTCACTATAAATATTGAAAGTTATTCATGTCCAACGTCTCCAGCGCACTTATAATTGAAAAAGAAATACCTACACGGATTTTGATTGTAGAAGATGATCCACAAATGGCAAAATTTATCAGTTTTAAATTGGGCTATCTTGGATATGAGGTAGTTGGGCATGCAACCAATGAATCCATGGCCATTCAACTGGCCAAGGAACTTCATCCAGATCTCATCCTCATGGATATTCTCCTGGACAATGATGATGACGGGATAGTGACTGCCAACAAGATCCTCTCCTTTACAGATGTTCCCATTGTCTATCTCACAGCTCAAGAAGATGATGCCGTATTCCAGCGTGCGAAAATAACGAAACCCTTTGGATATCTGTTAAAACCCTTCAATGATCGCGATTTAAATTTGGTGGTAGAAACTGCCACCTACCGACAGGACCAAAAATTAAAGTTGGCCCGCGCTTTGGAGGATGCTCGAAGCATCATTAACAGCTCCTTTGTCCTCATCATTAGCTTGAATCGTGAGGACAGAATTGTTGAGTACAATCAAGCCGCTGAGTGGGAACTGGGGTATCCCCATGATGAGGTTATCGGTAAAAGTATTCTGGATTACCTGTACCATAAGGAAGATCTTATTTTTATCAAAGATAATATTGCCCGGGGGAAACGCTGTCAGCTGGAAATAGAATTTATACATCACAATGGGAAAAACTTGAATTGTCTGCTTTCCCTCTCCCTCTTAAAAGACTCCCATGACAACAATAATGGAATCTTGATGATTTCACATTAGGGTTTCCAGCAGCTCCACATCATTACCCCCCTATTCTGACATTTCTACATCTATACAATGAGATTCTATAAACCCATTTATTCATGGAAATTTAGGAAACTATTTATTGGGAGGATTGGAATCGCTGGTGAAAGCTGAGTCTTGCTAATTGGATTTTAGTGAAAAAGTAAAGGCTGTCCCTTCATCGGGCACACTCTCTACAGTTATGCTGCCACCTAGTTCATCCACAAATTCCTTGACTAGAATTAATCCAAGACCACTGCTGGGTTCTCCATTGGTCCCATTCCGTTTTAATTCGTTTTCCAGGGTGAAAATATTTGCATGTTCTGCTTCAGGGATGCCAATTCCGTTATCTGTGACGCTCACAAATACATGAGAATCAGCTCTGGATGCTGAAATTTTAACCTCTCCCCCTGGGCGAGTAAATTTGATGGCATTGGATATCAGGTTTCGTAAAATTGTGCCCACCATATCTGAATCTGCAAAAACCACAATATCATCATCAATCGCGCTGCTGAGAGATATGTTCTTCTCCCGTGCCTGATTCTCGTGCAGTGATAGTTCATGATGTATTAATTTACCCAGGTTTTCCTCAACCATATTCACCTGCATCACCCCGGTTTGAAAACGTGACCAAACCAATAAATTCTCCAGGAGTCTGAAGGTATTTCTAGTCGTGTCGCTCATTGTCGTCAGCAGATCCAGAATTTTATCTCTGGAGAGGGTTGGGAATAGTTCTATAGCAGTTTCCATAAGTTGCATGGTGCCACCCAGAGGTGATCGAAGATCGTGAGAAATGATGGAAAAGAACTTATTCTTGGTGGCGACCAGACGCTCAAGCTCATTGCGTTGGGCATCCACAACCTGTAAGGTTTTTCTTTTTGAGAGATACATAAATATGAGTATAAATGAGAAAACCAGGATAGAAAATATTACTGCAGCTAATAGCAGCTGTGTGGTTCGCTGTTTATCCAGCTTAACTTTTATGAGGTGATTTTCGAAATGAAGCGTATTAATCTCCTGGCGACGCGCTTCCCGGTCATGAAAGTTTTTCATGCCAGTTATTTTCACTGAAGCCAGCCGATCAGCAAGCCTTTGGGTTGAGGAGGTCTGAAAGGCCAGGTAATCATAGGCGTTCTCGAGATCTCCCTGCTCACGATACATGTCCGCTAACACCCCATATAATCTATTCTCCATACGACGTTGTTGAGAGTCAGTAGCCAGCTTCAATCCCGTTTTTGCTGTATCTATTCCGGCCTGCTGTTGTCCCATATCATATAATGAACGACCCATGTATTCATAAATTTGTGTTAACACAAGTACATCCTTGCCACTTTGCTTTAGCACTCTGGATTGTTCCAGATAGTCAATGGCCTTGGGGAAATTTTTGAGCTCATATTCGATTTTACCCAAATTTTTCAGGGTAATCGCAAGTCCATGTGAGTTGTTGGCGGTGGAATGGATTTTGTAAGATCTTAAAACGAATTCCTGTGCTTTTCCGTACAGTTTTTGGCCAAAGTATATGTCCCCAATCTGATCCAGGCAGATGGCTACTCCAAGGCTATCCTTGACCTCCCTTTCATACGTATCCAGACTTTTATACAAATAATCCAGCGCTTCATCGTGCAACTCTAAATCTTTATAGATATTTGCCAATGAGTACTGAATCCAGGCTGCCCCTTCATTGAAACCAATTTCGGTATAGTGTGTCTCAGCTTTGGTGATATAATTAATTGCTTCTTCATATTCTCCCATGATTCTGTGGATATTTCCCAGGAGTGAATAGCAAGCTCCCATGGTGCGGTGATCTCCTGCCCGGGTCGCAGCTTCAACGCCATCAAGGTAATTTTTTATGGAAGCTGAATTATTGCCCTGGGCACTTTCCAAGACACCCAGCTGAATAAATATTTTTGCAGTGAGTTGATCATTACCTGACTTCCGCGCCAAACCCAAAGCGCTGGCCTGAAATATTTTTGCCTGTTCCAGATTCCTACGATTGAAATAAAACATTCCCTGATAATACTGTATGTATGCCAGATGTGGTTTGTACCCCTGTAATACAACTATCAAGGAGTCAAAAGTCTCCTCAACACCTGACGAGTCAATGGGAAATCGGGTTTTTACTTCTTCCAGAATGTTTTGGAGCTCATCGACTTTATTGATAAGGGTGCGGTCTGGATCAGCTGCCAAAACCTTTCCCATTCCAGAAAGTGATAGGAGTACTGCTACGGTAACGATAAATGATTGAGGAAGCCGTGGATTTTGAAAATATCTCATCTCAGAAGTTCCTAAGAACTCCCTCAGGGATGCTTTTAATATATTTTTTCCTTTAATTGGATTTACTCCCCACAAATAATTAACTCTTTTTGCCATCCACGTTTGATATCAGCTCTGGTTCATTGATTGAGGCATATGCAAGCGGAACCGATTTCCTCTTGTTGTGTTTGGTTCAACCCAGACCCTTGCATTATGGGCCTGAGCAATGCGTTTTACAATGGCCAATCCCAGCCCCCGCCCCACCTTCTTTTCTTTGGCGAGTTGGATATTACGCTCAAAGACGAGACCCCTCTCCTGCTCAGAGATCGTTATTCCAAAATCATCCACACTAATCTGAACACCAGCTTCTTCCCAGGCTTGAACAATTATTCTTTTTCCCATACTGGCGTATTTGATGGCATTGCTAATATAGTTTTTAAAAACTTCACTCAATATGGGATTTGCATGAATTTCAAGATTGGCAGGACAGTTCAATTCCAGGGTCATATTTGCTTCTTTGAGGAGCCCTGAGAACTCATCAATTGTTTCTTTTAGCATGTCATGTAAATTCAACACTTCAAGTGGGATCGTTTCCCCTACGACTGTCTGACTCAATAAGGTTGTGTTCTCCAGTACCTGTAGAAGCCGTGTGCTCCCCATATGAATATGTTCAATCAAAATATTATCAGGAAATTGTACGCGGGCTAATTCGGAGAAATTATAGATACTCCCTATGGGATTTCTAAGATCATGGGTAATAATATCCAGCAATAATTCTTTTAATCGCTCAGAGACAGCAAGTTTATCATCAGCCTGTTTTGCAACAAGGGAAGTCGCTATCTGGGATGAAACAAATTCCAGCAGACTGAGGTGACTCTCATCAAAATGATCCTCATCGTCATAACTTTGAACGACAATGACTCCTACACATCTAGCCCCAATTATCATGGGAGTACCCAGCCAGATTTTAGAAGGGGTTCCCGTTAGAATTATGTCTCCTTTTTTGTCCATTCTGACCATATCACCTGCATCAGCCATCAATGATTTTTTACTATTTATCACGTATTCTGTCATCCCTTTCCCAAATAATACGGTCCCAGGATTATCGTCAAACTCATCAATAAAAACTGGGAATGACAACTTTTCGTGCTCTGAATCAGTGACAGCGATATAGAAATTTTTTGTATCCAGTACTTCACCTAGATATGAGTGTATACTTTGACACAGGTCGTCAAGGGATTTGGATAATTGCCCGGCACTTGCGATCTGGAACAGGACTGCTTGCAATTGATACTCTCTTCTCAGCTTCTCCTCAATATGTTTCCGCTCATTTATATCCAGTGAATATTCAATAACCTGACTGACTTCGCCACCTTCATCAAATATTGGATAACTATGAACTTCGTAATGGGTGGGATTCCCATGAGGGTCGAGATGAATATGTTCCACAACGGCAGGTTGCTTTGTATTCTTGGTAATAGCTAGCGGACAGGAATGCTCCTTAGAATCACAAGGTATATCACGACCATGACTCAGTGCATAACAACTCGAGGCTGAGCTGAATTGGGAGTCACGAGCGGCTGGATTAGCGAGTATTAGGGAATAGTCGTTGGCGTCAATAACCAGAAAGGGGTGTTGCAGGGAACCAATAACATCTTCCAGAAACCTGGATTGCTTTTCATATTCTATCCGCGTCTTTGATATATCAGTAATATCCCGTGAGATTCCAACCGTACCGAAAACCTCTCCGTTGGCATCTTGCAGGGGCCATTTGGTTGCGGATATCCAACGATCTCCATCATCGCTGGAGTAATGCTCCTCCCTACCTATCAAAGGTTTTCCAGTTTTTAGCATGCTCTGCTCATCTTCAAATGCCACCTGCGCCAGTTCCTTTGGGAAAAAATCATAATCCGATTTACCAATGGCTTCTTCAGGATCACTGAGGTTTAAAAATTTTGCCTACGATTTGTTTATCCTGATAAATCGACTGTTCAGATCTTTGAAATAGATATGATCGGGGGTGTGATCTATCAATCCATTGAGAAGAATCCTCTCTCTGACCAGTTCTTGCATGATGGCCTTGTTATGCTTGCTGCCGCGATGCATTGAATAGTACAGGAGCAGGAGGGCCAGGGGAATGATGCCCAGGCTAATTATTAAAATACCCCAATATTGAGGTCTCAGAGCAGTACCAATTTCCTGATCAACTACACTTTTTGAACGATGAACCCCAACCATCCAATTCTTTCCAGGAACCGATGAAAAGGCAGCAATTTGAAGCTCTCCATCGCTGGACACATAACGTCCCACATAATCCGCATGCCTTTGAACCAGAGCGCCAAGCGTGGATGTTGTAAGATATTCTGAATCTACCAGTTGATTATCGGCAATATCATTTCCCACAGTATGAGGTTGGGCACTATGCGAGAGAAGTAAAGATGAATCATTAACTACACAGATATACTCATCTGCTGGAAGATCTGGACTGGACTGCCAGGATCGATTTATCTCAACCAGCAACATTGAGTCTGAGAAGGAATGACTAACCGAGGATATTGAAGCCAGGGAGGTGGCCTTTGCCTGGTAAAATTTTGCGATTTGATCTTCAATTTTTTGGGAGGTCACTTCAAGGACACTGACGCCCAGCAATAGACTCCCAACCGCTGCCGTAAGACCAAGCGCTATGGCAAAGAGAGCAATGATGAGTCTTTTTTTCTCAACCCTGGAAAATTTATTCTGCATGAGAACGCCGGTCGCCTGTGGCTAGTGTATTAATTACTTGTCTCCCAATGCTTCGATGTGTTTCTCCAGTGAGGCTATCAGGACACCACTCATGATTGGCTTTGTGAAAAACTCAGCTGCACCTGCTTCCATTGCCTCTATCCGGTTCTGGGGGAAAGCGTGGGCGGTAAGTGCAATGCAGGTCGGTTTCTGGGGATATTTTTCGCGCATAAACCTCATCAAATCAATACCGTTTTCTCCACCAGGTAATGATATGTCTATAATGGCTACAGAGAATTCAGTTTTTGCCAGCGCTTTTTTTGCTTCTACAACGGTTGAAACAATTTCCAGATCAAAACTGTTTTCAAGAATGATGGTATAGTATTGCTGTGAGGAAAGATCATCTTCAACAATCAGTATCCTGGGTTTCGCTTTATCCATGGTCTTCACCCTTATATTTATTCAAAGCCTCAATCAGTGTACC
The DNA here is from genome assembly GCA_016784545.1 of Candidatus Neomarinimicrobiota bacterium. NCBI lineage: Bacteria > Pseudomonadati > Fidelibacterota > Fidelibacterota bacterium. The sequence goes on along the minus strand of JADHUM010000017.1, from coordinate 7,337 downwards.
GGCTAAGATTGGTTTTGTGAAATATTCATTTGCCCCTGCCCCAATAGCTTCTGAACGGCTGTGTGCTTGGGCGTTGGCTGTGATGATAAGGATGGGGGTAGTGATCCTCGCCGTTTTTCGGATATGTCGCAGGAGTCCAATTCCATCTTCATCCCCTGGAAGTGAAATATCAACGATAATCATGCCATAAACACGCTTACCCAGCACATCTCGTGCAGCCTGTGCCGTTGGTAGGATTTCCAGGTTATAGGTTTCTTCGAGAACGGTGGCAAAAAATTGTTGAGAGGAAAGATCATCCTCAACAATCAATATCCAGGGCTTATCATTAGACAACATCTTCAGCCTTAACTATTGGGAAGGTGAGTTTGAATGTAGTCCCGACGTTTTTCTGGCTCTCCAAATCGAGCGATACATCATTTAAATCAAGAAATTGTTTGGTGATTGCCAATCCCAAACCAACTCCTTGATACACTTTCGTAAACCCTTCACTTTCCTGGGTATAAGGTTCAAAAACCCGCTGCTGGTTCTCTTCAGAAATACCGATACCCGTGTCACTGATTGAAAGGATAACCTGATCTTCTATCACATCAAGCACTAAACTGATGCCACCTTCCTCTGTGTACTTGATTGCATTATCAGTCAAATTGCCAATAGCGGAACTGATGCAATTCTTATCTACAAATACCTCGGCCACCAGCCCTGAATCGATCAATTCCATGGAAAGATGCTTCTTTGTTGCCAGAAACCTGAAATTATTGACCATAGTGGCTGTCATCTGGTTCAAATTGACAACTTCTTTATGAACCGAAATGGCACCAGATTTGAGCATGGACATATGGAGAATGGAGTCCACGGTGTGCATCAACCGGTCACTGGAATCTGTGATATAGTCAAAAATTATCTTGTCTTTTTCTTGAATGGCATCTGAATATCTTTGTTTAAATAAATCTGAAAAACCCAGGATGCTGTTCAATGGAGTGCGTATCTCGTGGGAAATATTGGCGATGAACTGATCCTTGACTTCATTGGCTTTTTTCGCTTCTAGTAGGGCATTCTCTTTTTCTATTTCTGCCTGCTTGCTCTCGGTCATATCCATTCCCAGGCCAACCAAACAAGGTGCTCCATCTACTATGATTTTTTTACCACTGAATCGGTAGGGCGTTCTCTGGCCACCTTTGGCTACAAACCGGCCTTCGGCTTGATCCTCACCATGAGTAAACACCCTTTTAATAGCCGTAGCAATCACCTGCTTGTCCTCACCATCAAACAAATCCACTGGGCTGATCTTCAGCATCTCTTCCGCGGAACGACCTGTCACCTTTTCAAAATTTGTATTCCAGCGTAAAAATTTCCCCTCCTCACTAATGAGATAAAACACACCAGGTAGACCATGAATCATGGATTCGGAGAATAGTTTTTCTGTCAGTATAACTTTTTCAGCCTGTTTGCGATCGGTGATGTCAGAGACAAGAGATTCAATTTCTATGATATGGCCCGCTTCATCCCTCTTCGCGTTGATGGAGACCAGAACATGGATCAATGACCCATCTTTTTTGATAAGGCCAATCTCCATGTTATCAATAAACCCTTGAACCCGTATTCTTTCGAAAATTGCTTCTCTTTCCTGGGGATTTGCATACAAATCAATGACCGGTGTATCAATCAATTCCCTGGGATGTGCATAACCCAGCATGCTGGCGAAACTGGGATTGACATACAGTAGGATTCCCTCTGCACTGCCAATGGTGACACCCTCTCGCATATTGTGGATTAATTTTGTGTACTTTCGTTCACTGGATTTATAGGTTTTTATGGTCCAGAGAAATACAAAATATACTGAGCCTGAAAAAAGAAGCATTGAAAAAATCAGCATTATCACTGAAGTGGTCTGCTGAGCCTGTGATTCTTTCAGGAATTGTATGGCTTTATTATCAGCAAAATCGATCATTGGGTCAAGGGCAGCGATTATTCGATTTATTTGAGAGGCGCCCTTGTCAGTTATAAACTGAAGTGCTGCTTGATTTGAACCAGCCTTGCTGAGGACGATGACTTCATCTTGAATGAATTTATAGGCTTGCAATAAACCGTAGGCATGATCTATGTGTTTTCGGTCTCCCAGATATTTTTCAGAAATCAGCGAAAAATCTTGCTGTATATGTTGCTCATGACTCCTGAGAACAGCCAGAGCAGTTTCAAGGGACTCAGGGGTTTCACTGACTGCCACATCCTTGATGGCCCGGTGCATGGCGTGAATATGGGATTCTATTTCCTTCAGGGTCTTGCTGACTGCCAGGGGATGGTTATACATATCATCTGTTAGTTGAGATAGTTTGTTCATTTGTACCAGTGCAAATCCACCCTGAAGCAGGACAATCAAAACGATGAGCAGGACACCGAGCTGAATTTTAGAATTTGGATTTAAATCTTTTAATCTCATATCATTGTTCACTGTATATCAAATTCTCTAATTTTTTTACCATTCATATTCTCTTGTCCCTCAGTCTTTCTAGGATAATACTTCCGTCGAACTTGTTCATGCTGGTAGCCGTCTCATTTTCAGTGGGCAATGAGAGTCGAAGATACTTGTTGCTGAACTGAGTTCATCACGCTCAATCCATACCGTATATGTATATTTTAGGTTTTAATGTTACGTTATTTAAAACATAAACAAGATAATAATTGAGTTCAGCATGCATTTCTGAATAATACCTTACTCTACTTTATGCCAGGTTCTGTCTTCAGATGTTTATTCAAACACTCCTGAAGCGTTTTCGCCAGGATTGGCTTCGAGAAAAATTCACTGGCCCCGACCTGCATGGCCTCAAACCGATTCTCGGGAAATGCATGGGCAGTGATGACCAGTATTGGTGAATTCAACCCTATTTCGTTTCTGATATGTCCAATGAGTTCAATCCCATCTTCCTCTCCTGGCAAGGAAATATCTATAATGATTACCCCATACTTTTTGGCCTCTAGAGCTTGTCGTGCATCTTTCGCCATTGGTACAATGTCCAAGTTATATTCGTCTTCCAGAACCACTTCGTAGTACTGTTGAGAAGAAAGATCATCTTCAACAATGAGTATAACAGGTTTTTGGGGTGTTATCATCCTGCCACCTGTTTGGTGGGAAAAGCCAGGGTAAATGTGGTTCCCACTCCCAATTTTGAGACAAGTTTAAGGGCGATCTGGTTGAGATCGAGATATTGTTTGGCGAGAGCCAGCCCCAATCCAATTCCCTGATAAGTCTTGGTGAACCCTTCACTTTCCTGGCTATAGGGAGTAAATATTATGCTCTGGTATTCCTCTGACATGCCTATGCCTGTATCGCTGATGAGCAGCGTAATATTTCCGTTTATCTGGGTAACTTCCAGCTGTACCAACCCCTCATAGGTAAACTTGATGGCATTTTCTGTGAGATTAAATATTGATTGGTAGGTGCAGTATTCATCTGCATGTATCATGGCAGTCGTGTCACCCATCAAAGCATTCAATGTGAGCCCCTTGTCCTCTGCTCCACCCCTCAGCTCAGCAATTATCTTTGAGACCAAGAGGTTCAAATCTATGTCCCTGGGTTGCAAGGTCAAGTTTCCTGCCTTCAAAAGAGAGATGTTCAGGATGGAATCAACTGTGCTCATGAGCCGGTTGCTGGCCTTGGTTATAAACCCAAAAATTTCCTTATCTCTGGGCGCGACCTGATCACCATAGCGTTGAAAGAAGAGGTCCGAAAAACCAATAATGCTGTTCAGGGGGGTTCTGATTTCGTGAGAAATATTGGCGATAAATTGATCCTTGACCATATTGGCATGTTTGGCTTCCTCCAGAGCCTCACCAATCTTCAAATCTGCCGCCTTCCTTTCAGTAATATCCCGGATGATAGCAGTAAAATTTCTTTCCCCTCCAACCTGCCATGAGGACAATCCCAATTCTACTGGGAACCTTGACCCATCCTTCCTGATAGCCTCCATCTCAATTTGTTTGCCGATTATTTTTTCTTTTCCGCCCAGGGCTAAACGATTAATCCCCGTGGAATGACCTGAAATGTGTTCAGATGGAACAATCTTTTCCAGATTGCTTCCCATCATTTCCACCGCAGTGAATCCGAACATTTTCTCTGCACCATAATTCCAGGTGGTGACCAGACCATTTTTGCCTATGGAAATGATAGCATCGGCAGCAGTGTCCGTGATGGCCCGATTTAATTGCTCACTTTTAGAAAGCTGATTCTCAGCATACTTGTTTGCCGAGATATCCATGTGTGTGCCAATAATTCTATTTGCTTGACCGGAATCATCGAAAAATGCTTTGGCTCGCGACAGAATATCAACCCAATGCCCCTGCTTGTGTTTCATCCTGAACTCAAGGGAGAAATGATCTATCTTGCCACTGATCAACTGCTGTTGCATTTCCCAGGATTTTTTTACATCCTCAGGTTCTGTGAGCTGCTCCCAGATTGAGAAATCGTTGGGCAGTTCATCCTCTTCATAGCCCAGCATCCGCTTCCATTGAGGAGAATAGTAAATCGTATTATCAACTAAATTCCAATCATAAAGCCCATCAGAAGTGGCGTCCATTGCCAGATTGAATCTTTCCTCACTGATTTTAAGATTTTCTTCGAAGACCTTCCTGTCAGTGGTGTCTTCATGGCTGATAACTATATTTTTTACCTTCCCCGCACCATCTTTCAGAGGGTAAATCTGGGTCTTCAGCCACCTGACTCTACCCAATCCCTTGGCTTCTGTAGCCCCGGTCGGGTCAAACTGGTATTCTGGTACCATGACAGCATGACCTGCATAAGCCTGGTTGATATATTTTAGGAGACCGGTATCTTCCACTTCTTTGCTCTTCAGTATATTGAATTTATTAACAGTTGTTTCTTCAGGGAAACCCCATAGCTCCTCATAGGCCTTATTTACTCCCACTTGAAGCCCTTCAAGATTGTAAACTTCAATGACGCTGGGGGATTGCTGAATGACCATCCTTAAACGTGCTTCACTTTCTAGAAGCTCTTCCCTGACCTGGTTTCTACTGGTGATATCGCGAATGATCGCCGTAAAATATTGCTCGTCTTCCAGGGACCAGCTGGATAGGGTCAACTCAATGGAGACGCTGCTCCCATCTTTGCGCAACCCTTCGAGCTCGAGTACCTTTCCAATCAGGGTGGAAATATCTCTTAACCTGAGTTCGCATGTTTCGCCTCCCACAGTTACTCGACTTTTATGAGGAAGAATCAGTTTGACTGATTTGCTCAGGATTTCCAATTTATTGTACTGAAACATGGCTTCAGCAGCCCTGTTCCACGATATGACATTTCCGGCTTTGGAGATTGAAATGATTGCATCAACTGTTGATTCTGTGACGCTCCTGAATTTATGCTCTGATTGCTTTAAAATTGCTTCATAGCGTTCATTACCAGACAGGTCGGAGACAGTAGACTCTATTTCTTTGAGATCCCCGCTCCTATTCCTCTTTGCTATGACGGAGACCATAACATGGATCAATGACCCATCTTTTTTGATGAGATCCAGCTCCATATTATCAATAAATCCCTCAATCATTATTTTTTCCAAAATGGCATCCCGTTCATCTGGATGGGCATATACATCAATGGCTGGATTGCCTATGAGCTCGTCGGGATGTGAATAGCCCAACATGGTGGCATAACTGGGATTAACATACAGTAAAACCCCCTCTGCACTCCCAATGGTGACACCTTCCCGCATATTGTGGATTAAATTTGTGTACTTTTGTTCACTGGATTTATAGTTGCGAATAGTTGAGCTCAAAACAAAATAGGCCGAACCAGCAATAAGAAGGAGGGTAAAAATCAGCCATCCCATTGAGGTCTTCTGTCTCGCCTGAGATTCATTAAGTAATTCTATGGCTTTATGTTCGGCAAACTCTAGCATGGGGTCAAGAGCCTCAAAGATACGTTTTATGTGAGGTGCCCCCTTGGTGGCCATTATCTCCATGGCCTCCTGCCTTGAACCAGCCTTCAGGAGGGCGATGACCTCATCTCGAATAGAGTTTGATTCCAGTGACAAGTTGTAGGCAAAATCTATCTGTTGACGCTCTCCCAGATATTTTTCATAAAGAACCGAATAATATTTCTGTATCTGTTGTTCATGGAACGCCACCATCAAAAGAGCAGTCTCCAGCGCTTCAGGCGTTTCACTTAATGCTGCATCCTCTATGGATCGTTGCCTGGCAATTACATTTGCCTCTATCTCCAACAAAGCCTTGCTGACTGACAGTGGATGGTTATACATATCATCTGTCAGCTGCGATAATTTATTCATTTGCTGGATGGCGATTCCACCCAGGAAGAGAACGATGGTGACAATCAGTATAACACCAATCCGAAATTTGGAGTTTGGCTTTAAATCTGTAGAGCTCATAACTGTAGCCAATAGTCTCTGTAGCGTTCAATTTGATTAGTCATGAGTTTCCTGCTGCTGTGGTATTCCAGCTTCCGCTTGTTCCGCTATGTTTTGCAGGGTTCGGGCCAACACCTTGGAACCTGTGCCCTTGTCCAGGAAGTAATCAGCACCAAATTCAAGACAGCGTTCTTTGTACTGAGGAATCGCATAATTCGTAAACATGATGATTTTGGGACAGTCCGGACTCTTTTTTAGTTCCTTTAGTAAATCGATACCACTACCATCTCCCAGCCGGATGTCCAGGATCACAACATCCGGTTTAAGCACTAGAATTTTCTGCGCTGTCCCGTCGTAGCGATTAGACTGCCCCTTATAGCTGAGCTTGGGATTGTCTGAGATGAGAGCAATGACCCGTTCAAGCAACAGTTCTGAATCATCTACAACATATACACTAGTCATTATCATATTCCTTATCAGTTAACTCGATTGAAATATAGTGTGATGTCAGCGACTACAGTGTAGGACGATGTGGATGCGTCATGTAGGATGATTCCTACAAGAACTATGTTCCTGAGTGATAGGTATTAGATACTAACCAAGCCAAATGTTGTGATCCTGAACAGTCTTCGTGAGGGAGTGAAGCGACCGTGGCGATCTCGATCCATCCGCTATCCAAGGATTCGGAGATTACTTCGTCGCGAGGCTCCTCGTAAAGACTCGAATGGGGCAACTTTAAAGTTACCAGTAATAATTCAGGATTTGGTTACATCTTACAACGAACTGGACGAATGGAACGAACAACCGTAATACAATTCGTCCCAGACAGTCTTCGCGAGAAGGTCGAAGGTTTTAAGTTAAAAATGCAAAGTTAAAAGTTGGTGGTACTCTGGGGTTTTGGCTGACACAAATACATTACCCCGTCCTTCAGGGCGGGGGTAGGAACAACAAAAGAGAAGGGCT
>JADHUM010000016.1 GCA_016784545.1 Candidatus Neomarinimicrobiota bacterium | reverse complement strand
TATGATCCGCAAGGGTTTCGATGAGATGATACTTCCTGCCTGTCACCATGTCTTTGACCACAGCGTAGACCTGCTGATAATCAACGGCTTTGTGGAGGGTGTCTTCAGAGGAACAGCGAGAGAATGGATAACGAATTTTAATATCCACCTCGAAGCGACCACCCAGCTCCTTTTCGAAGTCCTGAACTCCGTGATAGCCGTAAAATACGAGGTTTTTGATGGTTAGAATTCCCATAGCACGGAAATCTACTTAGCTAATGTAAAATTACAAACTGCTTTCATCAGAGCATGCAAATTAGCTCAATAAATAGGGGGAATTACGGCGAAATCTGAATCGGAGAGGTCAGGAATCTTACTGGAGATAATGTGAGGTGGTATAAACCATCAAATTCAATGGATTATTCTAAGGATGTTAATCCTTCTCGAATTGCATATTTGGTGAGTTCAGGAATGGAATTTAATTTCAATTTCGATTTTATTTTGACTCGGTGTGCTTCAACAGTTTTGACACTGATAAACAGGGTCTCGGCAATTTCCTGAGTTGCTTTTCCTTCTGCGATAAGCTGCAACACTTCCTTTTCACGCCCGGTCAATTCAGGGTTTTCGGTTCCTTCGCCGACCAGTTTAACTACATAATCATCAAAAACGTTTGTAGAAATTTCCTCACTGATATAGTAGCGATCGAGGAGGACTTCCCTAACGGCGCGGATGAGTTCATCACCTGCACAGTCCTTTAACAAGTAACCTTTTGCTCCGGCTTTGAGCATACCGGTTACAAAGTGTCTATCAGAATGCATGGATAGCGCGATTACTTTTATGTCAGGATTTTCATTCAGAACCTGTCGAGTGGCTTCAATTCCATTCAACTCAGGCATGGCGATATCCATCACGATGACATCAGCGCTTAATTTTCGGGCCAATTTGACTACTTCACGACCATTCTCAGCCTGGGCTACTACAATAAAGCCTAATTCATCATTGAGGATGGATAGTAATCCTTCCCTGAATAGGGTGTGATCATCTGCTAAAATTATATTTACAGCCATTAGATGTCCTCCAGTGAGACCGGAATGTTTAAAATTACTATCGTTCCATTCCCCTTTTCTGATCTAATATCCAGAACACCTCCAAGATATTCAATTCTTTCTTTAATACTAAATAATCCGAAGCTATCCCTCACCCGGCGCTCAGGTGCGAGAATCGAAGTATCAAAACCCCTTCCATTATCCTGAACACTTACTGAGAATGAATACCGAGTCGCCTCTGCTGTTATCTCTACCTGGGTTGCAGCAGCATGTTTGATAACATTTTTTAATATTTCATCTACTGAGCGAAAGAGTATGACCTCTTGCTCATTGCGCAATTTGATATTGTCAAGATTGTGTTGATAGGAGGTTTCGATACCAGATTCTAATTTGATTTTTTCCAGACGCCATTCCAGAGCTTCAATCAGACCCAATTCATGTAAAACAGGGGGGCTCAACTCATAGGTAATAGAACGGGTTTGTTTGACCGCTTCGCGAATGTCTGCCTCAATAGCCTTCAATTTTGCCAGAAGTGTTTCGTCTTTAACTGAATTGAGTAGACCGGCCATTTTTATTTTTGCCATGGCCAGGCTTTGTCCAAGATGGTCATGCAGGACAATTGCAAGATGACGACGTTGAGCCTCTTCAGCCAATATTAGATCTGAGGTGGATTGTTTAAGCATATCCTGGTATTCCCAAATCTCAGCTTCAATTTTTTTACTCTCAGATATATCTCTGGCTGTTATTTGAATGGCGGGGGAACCCTGGTATCGAATGGGGATTGCTGATACCTCAACCGGTAGGAATTGTCCGTTTTTACACTCATAGACGTCTTCCATGGAGAGGAGATTATCGCTGTCTGCAATCATGGTGGCTTCAAGTTGCCTTGAAATATCTCGTCGATATGGATCCACCAAATCTGAAATAGATTTTCCAATAAGCTCAGTAGAATCGTCATACTTCAACATTTCTATCAGTCGACGATTGACGAAAACAATCTTTTCATCGACGTGGATGGCTATCCCCTCTCGAGCCAGATCAATGACCCGATGATAATTCTCTTCACCTTCGGTAAGATTGGTTTTCTTCTTGGAGTCTAGCACACTGATAATCGCATTCCTCAACTTTTTAATGAATATATGTTAGCTTAAAAGATAAGGTGACCCTCACCAAGGAAAAAGGAAGAAGGATGAAGTTTATCAGAACAGAATGTCGAACACCGATTAACGATTTTTGATTTTGAAATGACAACAGGTCGAAATTCGGTGTTCCTTGTTCGACATTCGATATTCAAGGAGAGCGGGCCTGCCCCGTCGTAGCTCCCCAAAAGGAGCGTAGAGCGGGTGAGGAGCCCTTCGACTCCGCTCAGGATAAAAATCGTACTCCCCCATCAGCTTGGGAAGACCTTAGAGTAGGCCGGGGAAGCCAAGGGTTCAATAGGATTAGCGGTATAGATGTATCGTACTATTCCCACAAATCTTTCCCACAGGCGGCCTTATTGGATGTATGAATCCAAAAACTTATCTAGCGAGTCGAATTGCATCACCAATTACAGCTGCTGCTATGCAAATAAGGTGGCTCACAAAAGAATCTACAATCCATAGCCTCAAATTCGATGATTTTTAGTATAAGAAGTGGATTGGGTTGACTAAAAGTTTCTATAAATACAAGCTGAATATTTGTCGGTCGATACTTCCCCACCAAACCATTCTCTTCATTATCCTTTAAAATGCTAGTTTGGCATCGCTATTTGGAAGACATCTGAGGGGCTAACTAGGATAACCTGAACCCTGCCGTGCGGGGTGAAAAACAAAGACGGGACCAGCAATACGAGCTCTGATTCATAGAGCTCAATTCTATCAGAGGGTGCAGGACCAGCAATGACCTTCCGTCGCTATTTTTTTTTACATATCCTTTGGAAATGGATGAGCAATTTCCTTGACACGCTCTTCATAGTTAAAAGGTTTGAAAGAAGGACTCCGTTCATTGTGACACTTCAGACAGGTTTCCTCTGAGGGTATGGTAACCAGGCTGTAGTCACTGGCTTTTAGCGAATCTGAATAGATGCCCTGCATGACTTTCTTTTTTTTGTAGGCATCCCCTGGACCATGACAAACCTCGCATCCCACATTTTTTAAACCTTCCATGCGCTTGATTGCTTTTCTGGCCTTTTTATCCTCCTTAGGAGCGTTCCAGAAGGCAGCATCCATGACTTCATAACCACCTTTTCCAAACCCAACGGTGTGACATTCCAGACACTCAGGTGACTCAGAAGGTGGGAGTTTTAGTTTGCGTTCAGCAGCAATTTTTAAAGCCGCTTCAGATAAAAGTACATCAAATGCTTTAGCGTGCTTCGATTCTTCCCAAAGCTTATACTGTGCACCCTTTTTTTCGCTTTTGTGACAACTTTTACATTTCTGTGAACCCACATATTCTATTGGCTGAGCCGAGGACAATCCAACTGAAATGAAACCCACAAGAATCGCTATATATAGTTTACTATGCATGAGAACATCCCTTATTTCCGGCTTTCAAACTGTTTGATTTTCAAGTACACCAACAAGGCCAGCAATGAGATAATTAAAGAGGCAACAAATAAGCCCTTTCGACGAAATTCAAACTCAGCCAATGCTGCTTGCGCATTGAGCTTTGCTTCTGAATTCGCCACCATCCCAGGTGCAGCCGTTTCTCTGACATAATTGACATCGAAGCTATGGATACTTGTTCGGGTGTGTATCAATGCATTGTGAGCATCCTCGAGATTGAAGTACAAATCTGAAATCTCCATACCTTTAATCTCAGCTTGATCTACCAGGATTCTCGCAGAATCAAGATCGCTCCGAAGACTGTCAATAATACCAAACAACTCCGTCGCCATCTCCTGGGCCTTGCCTCCATCCTCATGGCAGCGAATGCATACGGATTCCGCACCCCAATCCAAGAATCTATCAGTGGGCTTTATGATACGATGATTTCCATGACAGCTCTCACATTGAGGTATACCCTCTTTAATAAAAATGTCATTCAAATGGCTTTTTTTGAAGAGATCACGATTTTGGGCATGACAGCTGCCACAGATCTCCTTGATTGATCCCACTTTAGGAGGAGCAGCTCCATGATTGCCATGACAGTCGTTACAGGCAGGAGCGAAAATATCTTTCTTCTCAAGCAAGGCGATTCCATGAACCGAGGCGATATAGTCATCGAATTGACTTGTAGATTCTAGCTGACCCGCCATATATGTTTCCGAGGCATGACATTTTGAACAAGTCTCCGGTACATTTAAGTCATACACGCTTGAATTGGGGTTACTGGTTTCCAATATCCCATGCACCTCATGACAATCGGTACAGGTGGCAACCTTTTGATTCCCTTTTTGTAACTCGATCCCGTGTTTGCTTGTCCAATATTGACTCTCCTGGTCCGTTGAAACCGAAACCGAAAATTGACGCATATAGGCCGCATCGCTATGGCATTTTCCACACATCTCTATTTCATCCAAACGGGTTATTTCACCGAGATAGCTATCATTGTCCCACATGGACTCATCTTCGTCATCAAAAGCTTCTGGATCGCCTCCATGACAATCGGCACAACTCAATCCCTTCTGGGCATGAATATCATTGGCATAATTTTGAAAAAGTTGATCCGCTTCATCCTGATCAACATCCATTTCGATGTGACACTGGTAGCATGCATCATCAGGAATCTGACCAATAATTGGAGTTACCAGGAGTACGATAAACAAAAGTATAATCACAGACCTCATACGACATATCCCCACACAGTAAGTACGATCATATAGGCCAGCATCCCAATCCCAAAAATTGACCATAACTGGGAATGTTTTGGCCTCTCAAGAAAGGGAATGAGGAGCCAGACCAGGCCACCTAATCCAAACAAAAGTATTCCAAACACTTCACCTTCAAGGAGCCACACATGGGACGGCAAAAGTTTTAAGGTCTGAAACATGAACATAAAATACCATTCTGGCCGAATGCCTGCAGGAGCTGAGGCCAAAGAATCGGCTTTTAGTCCCAGTTCCCAAGGGAAAAAGACTGCGAGAAGTGCTATGATGTTCAGGACTATCAGCCAAACGACCAAATCCCTAACTACAAAATTAGGAAAGAAGGGCATGGATTTTCGTTTGCTGGGTGGCGTGCTTTCGATGGAGGCAGGCACGCTCATACCCTGGACTTGGATCAAGATCAAATGGACACCAAGAACCACAAAGAATATCAGCGGTAGAATAGAGGTGTGGATACTATAAAACCGGGTTAGGGTAGCTCCGGACACATCATCCCCTGCACGCAGGACCTTCACCAGGAAATCGCCTATAAAGGGGACTGCACCGGCGATATCAGTTCCAACTTTAGTTGCAAAATAAGCCAATTCATTCCAGGGCAACAAATATCCCGAAAAACCGAAAAACATGGCCAGACCCAGCAGAATCATACCCGTAACCCAGGTGAGCTCTCTAGGCTTCCGGTAGGCTTTGGAAAAAAATACTGTGAACATGTGCATAAATATGGTGAGTACAAAAAGATTGGCAGCCCAACTATGTATTTCACGCATCAACCAGCCAAATTCAACCTTGCTTACAATAAATTTGAGACTTTCAAATGAAGTTTCTGCGCCGGGTTGGTAATACAGGGCCAGTAGCATTCCGGTCAGAATCTGGATGATAAACAGGAAGAGTGATATGCCTCCTAGATAATACCATATCGTTCCGTAGAATATCGGCACCTGTTTTTTTGATGCAAACTTTGTTACCGCGGCGATATCAAATCGTTCTTCAAGCCAGGTCAAAGCAGACATCAAACACTCTCGCCTTTAGTAATAAGTATTTTCTCGTCCTTGATGGTCACATTATAAGGGATTAGTGGCTTCGGTGGCGGTCCAGAAATATTTCGACCTTCCAAATCATAAATACCATTATGACAGGCACACCAGATTTGTTCGGTATCTTCTTTATATTGTACGGTACAATCAAGATGAGTACAGGTGGCCGATAGCGCTTTAAAATCACCGCTTTTCTCTCTGACAATAATGACTGGCTTCCGACCAAAGCGCATAATTTTAGCTGTATTTGTTTTGAAGGTTTCCAGCAGACCGGCATCCAGACTACTCACGTTCAAATCTGGCTGCTTGGGCGGAACCAGATATCGAAGAACTGGATAAATCATTGCACCCAACCAGCCTAACAAGGTGAGCCCCAGCATGCTATCTAGGAAAGTGCGTCGTGAGGTCAGCTTTGGTTCATTTTCCTCTGAATCTATAGGCATTTCACTCATTACTTTTTCCAATATTATTTTTAAAATTCAAGGGATTCAGCCATGTCGGAGTCATTTATCATAGATTTTCCGCCAGATTGTCCTCAACTATCCATTTGTAAATCATATCGTACTCCAGCGGATCACTGAGGTATTTATACATTGGACCATATTCAGGATTCAATTTGCTTCTCAATATCTTTGATTGAGCGTTCCCAATAACAATGATATCCTCTGAAGGATCATTTCCCACAGATTCAAGGATTTTTGAATAACTGGAAAAATCTATGCCATGGGTAACGGTTCCACCGTGGCACCGCACACAACTCTTTTCCAAAATGACTTGAATGTGGCTATTGTAGCTTACCTGGTGAGGTAGCTCACTCGTGAGATCATCGTTAGGTTGTGAACAACTCACAACCATAAGTGTCCCAAGGGCTACTATTGATGACAATATGCGCAAAAGCCCAGTCCTTTATCTTCTTTCGTATGACATACAAAACACATGGATGATTCACTTTCGCACCAGTCTCCCTGAACATCGGACATGAATCCAGGAAGGTGGGTTCTGGGATCTGTAAACTGAACGCCATCTACATCAGAATGACAACTAACACAATTTGGATCAGCCCCTTCCACATCGTGACAGGACTGGCATCTTTCGATATCCATACGTGCCAATTCAGCATGGGCACCACCATCAATATTATTTGAAAAATCAGTACCCATTGGATACTTGATAGCGCCCCAATTCAAACCACCATGAAACTGAGGCTTGTTCAACAAGGGATTGCTATTATTCTGATGACAATCTGTGCAAAAGGTTTGTGTTTCATGACAGCTACCACATTCATACAACTTTGTATCTGCATCTATTCCGTGGGTAAATTCATAATTTAAATCGTGAACACGATCAAGAGTCATTCGCTCACCCTGCAGATCTGTTCTGAAAGTTGGAAGTGGATTCAAGTATCCAAAATCATCACGACCAAGATTCGAACCAGAATGGCAATTGTCGCAGGTGATTTGAACATGACACTGCAAGCAATCACTGGAGGCTGTTAAAGCTTCAATTTCATGTTCTTGCAGCCAGTCCACTGAATGATTGGCAGGTCTCAAGACAAAATTTGGAGCATGACAATCCTGACAGGCCGTTGAGACAGAGCGATCGATATGACACGATATACAATCTGCCATTAGAGGTTGGGGTGGAGTGTTCTCGATATCTGACATATTGCCATGGCAGATTTCACACTCAAGTTTTGCAACTGAAAGGTGGCTCTGGTGGGGAAATAAAAAGTTTTCTGGAGGAAATATTCTTGCGACAAAAGGTTGCTCACCCGTATGGCAACGTTCACAGGTTTCATCTTCTTGCCAATCATCGTGGCAGGTCATGCATGCATCTTCATCCGGTAGAAGGCGATCTGTCGCCAACATGCTATTTTCAACATCATCATCTGGATGACAATCCAGGCAGTCCAGACCTTCCTCATTCACATGGAGATCATGGCTAAAAATGAGCGCATTTTCTGGAGCAGTCTGGCCTGATAATAAACTTGCTGTGAGGAGAGCCAAAAATAAAATTTTGCAACCTTGTTTGCTCAACATCATAGCCGATACCTCAGACCAAAATAAAGTCTTGTGTCATAGCTATAGTAGGGATTCCTGAGTACCTGACCCTCAATGTTCATTTGAAATTTGATCCCAATGGGTACACGAGCACCCATCAGCACAGTGGCCAGATCACGCGATTCCCCTTCTAGCAATTTGTAATTACCCAGATTTACTTTCCCGTAGATACGACTATTTCTCAGGGCGTGATTGGCACTTAAAGTAACGTGGCTATATGCTCCCCCATATCCAGCCTGGTGGTGAGTGTCAAATCTGATGGAGCGATACCCCAGTGCTGCTGAGTAAATATCCGCTTGATTCCCTTTAAACTGAATATGTCTCACATTCAGATAGGCAGTTATTGATGGAGTGATAGCATAGGCAGCCCTCCCTGTATACTCCTGACTCCCTGTCCCCCCAAAAACTGAAAAGATAGAATTCTGTAAAATCTGGGGGCTTCGATTTGAGTATTCCAAACTCAGCGATTTCAGTCGATGACCACGATATGTGACGCGAGATCTGAGATCCTGAACTCCTAGCCCAAGCAGATCATGACGACCTCTTAAATAGGCTGAGAGATTGTTCTTTAACCAGTTGATCTGATAACCCAGTCGTCGTTGTGCTGTGCTGGTAACTGATATCACACCATTTCTTATACCGGTTACTTCATAACTGGCACGATCTCGCCCAAGATCAGATATTCCCAGTCCCAGACTAAGACCTGGTTTCAATTTCCAGAGTAGGTCTGCTCCGAATAGGTGGTCGGACATAGGGCTATAGGTAGTACCAAGGCCGGGCAGATAACCGCCGGCAAAAAGTTTTAATGAAAGGGAGCTTCTTTTCCAGGTAGTCTGAATGCCATCTATGCGTCTGGATGCTGTAATACCGTAAACAAATTGGCGTCCTAGATTAACACGCAAAGCTCGGTCAAACCAGAGTGTCTCGAAAGATAGAGTATAGATATGGAAAGCGGGTTCATTTGAGAAGGCATTGACTGGATCCATATAAAAAATGCTGGATGTACGAAAATGGCTATTTTTAAGAACCAGGTCTCGTGCATCAAGTGATATTGATTCATGCATTCTGCTATGGAAGAGTGTGCTATCCATGGAATTGGTGCGCGAGAATGTGTAGATTCCTGTGTTGAACAGACCCTGAATGGTAGTCTCAGCGAAACTCACACTGCCCATAGCCAGGAGCAAGCTTATTCGGAGTACCCATCTGGCAAGTGTCAGATCCATGATTTCCAATACTTTGTTTAAGATTGAGTTTCGGGTCTGGGATATACAGGGGCGTCAGGATCGACGCCCCGCATATTGGAGACTAGTTCTTTATTTAAAACTTCATGTCAAATGGAGCTGAACCACTATGATCACCACCGGCATTATCGGTGATAGCCATGGTCACTTCAACTGTGCCTGATCCAAATACTGCATCATCTGCATTACCGGTGTTCAGGGCACGTTTGAATTCTACTGTCCAGGTACCATTGTTAAAATTTGAATAGGCCATGACATCTGCACGACTTCCATCTGCGTTCTCATCCAACCAATACCCGCGGAAGGTGCCAGAGGTTGCAGTTGTATCGAATGCGGTAAAATAGGCATCAGCATCTGTATTTCCAGCTGGCAATATCAGAAACCCATCTGTGAGGGGACCTGAATATTTTGGCATGCCGTTGGATTTGTTATCATGATAGAGACCCAGTGTTTTAGAATCACCGTGTTGTCCGCCATCGCCTAAGCCTTCATAAATATTGTCAATGTACTTATCATCGGCGTGATTGATAGGAGCCGAACGAGCTGCTTTCCAGTGCCACTGATCAACTTTTCCATCTGAAGTCCACATGCCTTCTTGATCTCCACCGGTATGGCACATGGCTGCACAATTGGCACCCTGAGTACCGTTGGTTCCCATGTCAAAGAAAAAGAAAAGGCGATCTTCATTGCCATTTTTTTCCCATGCAGCGTTGGAATACGTCCACTGATTCTTGTCAACACTTTCTGTTCCGCTGGGATCATCCCATACAGCCCTGATATAAAGATCAGAGCTGGTCATAACCGCAGTTAGTCCAACCTCAAGCACACCAAATGCATTGCTGTAATCTTCACTCTCACCTACTGTGACCATATACTCAGTAGCTTCGGCCCAGGCGGCATCTCCACCTGCACCATCCAGAGTTGGAGCGGTTGAAACAGAAACCACATTGAATTCAGCGGCTTCTGGATCGTCTTCGGTAGAGTCACACCCAACGAATACCATTGAGAGTACTAATAATAATAAGGTAACATTTTTCACTGATTTTCTCCTTCTTTCCCCCGGATTAGCCTCGATTCAGCAGGCATTTTTTCCATCAACTCTGATGAAATTCTATTTTAGCCATGGTTTTAAACATGTCTTTTAAGTGATCAAAACGATCCACCACCCCGTATACGTCACAATCATGGCAATTTAAATCCTGACAATCCCCACTCTTTTTCTCTACTGCCCAGCACGGTTGATCATAGCTTTTGAATGCATCACAATTATTCTGCTCTTCCTTGGTGCATCCTTTGATTAACCAGCAGGGAGTCTGGGCCATGGCTCGTTTAATACCCGCCATATTCAAGCCGTGAACCTGTATATCATTCTTAATGCTTTTAAGACGTATAACATCAACATCTGAAAATAAATGTCTCGCGGATTCAGTCTTAAAGGGGATGATCACGCCCTTATCGATATATTGCCGAATTGAATGTGTGGACACACCTGAGAGCTGTGAGGCCACACTTAGTGTGTACAGGGGTAATTGTCTTTTACTACCGGGCATTCTCTCGTCTCCATGCAGGGTAAAATGTCAGTATCTATATTTACGCATAGCGTATTTCTGTATCCACCAGTACATGATATTATCAAAGTATAATTCTAAAGCAAGTATTATAATGAATTAATTATTGCCCTTAGTTATTGTTTATTTTTGGTTTACCGATTTTGAATCGCATAATGCAAGATTAAAATAATTTAATTTAATACATGATGATATTTACCGTCTTTTGTCTGGTTTGATACTTCATACCCTCTTAGACAGTTTGTGTAAATTATGAATAGATAAAAAGGTGGATATGATGTTCCCTGGATTGGAAGGATGAGAGCGGGTGAGGAGAATCGAACTCCCCCCATCAGCTTGGGAAGCTGAGGCACTACCACTATGCGACACCCGCATTTGAAAATTGCGATGGAAATTAAAAGAATTTACGACGACATCGCAAGTCAAATACCAGATACCCCAAATTTGCCTAGACTATTTATGATCATTTCTATCATCAAATGCCAGGGAAGTGCAAATAACGGCGCTTGAGAGCTCTCACTTATTTTGAACTCTATAATATGGAGGAATGTTTAATTTTTTCAGCCTCGTGAATTCACTAGAATTCGCTAAATCTTTGATACACAAGGGCTCACTCTCAGATACAAGATGTAGCGCTTGAGATTTGAATACCTCAACATTTTGTAGTTTTATGTAAATTGATTCTTGCCATAATTTGTCTCCCCTCTATATTCGTCACGCTGGGTAATAGTGACCCGAATCACGTGCAGGACACCATACAAACCAGTCAACAAACAATTGGGTAAAGAACTTCTCGCTGTCATTTTTCCGCTAATTTTGATTTGAGTAGTTAAGCCAGTAACGTATAGATAAATCGCTGAGGAGCAAACCTACATGTCCGAAACCATACAATTCCCATTTGAGTCGAACGAAAACGATCTCGGCAAATCCTCTCTGCAAAATGCGGAACTGCAGATTGATGCGATCGTCAATCCCGACACAGTTAGAAGTGGATCCGATATTGAAACCTACTACGGTCCAGATGAGCTGGGAAAAAGTGTATTACAGAATAAATATTTAGCTCCAGATGAAAAGTCTCCAGAAGATTTATGGCATAGATTAGCAAAAGCAATGGCAGGCCTAGAGGAAAAACCTGAAGTCTGGGAAGATCGTTTTTATACCATCCTCCATGATTTCCGTTTTGTACCTGGTGGACGCATCATGCACGGCGCCGGTCGTGAAGATATCAAGACAACTCTAAACAACTGTTATGTCGTAGGAATTAAAAAAGACTCCATCAATGCCATCTATGATGCCATTATCCAAGAAGCCAAAACCTACAAATATGGTGGAGGTTGCGGACATGACCTCTCTGTATTGCGTCCAAAGGGATCTTCCATTGATGGAACCGGTGGCGAGTCATGCGGTCCAGTTGGCTTTATGAACCTGTTCAGTGAAAACACCAACACCATTGCACAACACGGCCGTCGTGGAGCCAACATGCAGACCCTCCGTGTTGATCATCCAGACATTGCCGAATTTGTTGATGTTAAATTGGATCTCTCCAAGGTTAAATATTCAAATATTTCTGTACTCCTCACCCATGAATTCATGGAAGCGGTTGAACTGGATACTGATTTTGAGCTACGCTGGAATGATAAGGTATACGAAACCATTCGTGCTCGAGGACTCTGGGACAAAATTATCAATGCTGCCCATGCCAGTGCTGAACCAGGAATCATTTTCTGGGATACCATGGTGGACTATCACAATGCTGAATATTGCAGTCCGCTCGTATCAACCAACCCATGTGGCGAACAACCCCTCCCCGATGGTGGTGCTTGTAACCTGGGTGCCATCAATCTGGCTCGCTTTGTAAATACCGATGGTGACTTCCTCTGGGATGAATTCAATGACACCATTCGCCTCAGTGTACGCTATCTGGATAATGTGATTGACTATAATGTTGATCGTCATGCTCTGGAAGATCAGAAAAAAAATGCCCTTGGTGACAGACGCGTTGGGCTGGGAATCCTGGGTCTGGCTGACATGCTTATGCTCCGCGGTATCAAATATGATACAGATGAAGCTCTGGAAGCTGTTGAAGAAGTGATGGAGATGCTGTCCGGAACTGCCTACAAAACATCCATTGAGTTGGCCAAAGAGAAAGGTTCTTTCCCCAATTATCAGTGGAATGGATACAAAAAGAGCAAGTTTATCAAAAATTTACCTGAAGACATTCAGGATGAGATCAAAACCCACGGTATTAGAAATGCCACCATCCTTACTGTTGCACCCACTGGCTCTGGAGCCATCGTTGCTCAGGTGAGTTCTGGTGTAGAACCAATTTTTAATGTCAGCTACAAACGACGTGTGAAAAAGAACAGCGGTTTTGGTGAAGAGTTTGACGAGTTCAAGGTTGTGCATCCTACTATTCTTAAAAAGTATGGCACCGATGAGAACCTACCTGATTCAGTGGTGACAGCTCACGATATTGACCCCTACTTCAGAGTTAAGATGCAAGGCACCATCCAGCGCTATATCGATGCTTCAATTAGTTCTACTGTGAATCTACCAGAAGATGTGGATGTGAAGACAGTAGCCAATATTTATCAGGCCGCCTACAAAGCCGGCCTCAAGGGCATAACAGTTTATCGAGAGGGTAGCCGTGACGGTATCCTGATTTCAGATAAAAAGGATGAGAAGAATGCTGCTGCAACTGAGGTGGCACCTGCGTTAGATCCAGAACTGGCTCTGAATCCACCTTCACTGCGTCCCCGTTTGCGACCAAAAGACACATTTGGTGTAACTCACCGGATTCGTACTGGCGAAGGCACACTCTACATCACCATCAATCATGATGAAGATGGTTTGTGTGAAATTTTCACGACTATCGGTAAAGCTGGTGGAAATGCAGCTGCTCAGGCAGAGGCAATCAGCCGACTGATCTCACTTTCCCTGAGAAGTGGAATGGATGTTGAAGAAATTATCAAGCAGCTCAAGGGTATCAGCGGACCTAATCCTGTGTGGGAGAATGGTCAACTGATTCTTTCCACACCTGATGCCATAGGAAAAGCGCTGGAACAACACATGTCCGAATTCAATAAGAACAGGGCTAATAGCGAACAGACCTTCGGAATGGCTGAATCAGAAGAAAGCGCTGATGATGAGCGTGGGGCACATTTCAATATGGTTGAAACCTCAAACGGGAACAGTCCAAAAACCATGATGACCTGTCCTGAATGTGGATTGACCATTTCCCACGAGGGAGGATGTCTCCTTTGTCACAATTGTGGTTATTCGAAATGTTAGTCTAGTAACACAATATCAAAATAGCCTCGGGAAACCGGGGCTTTTTTATTTCTACAATGGATCGCGAGCACTGAGGTTCTCGAAGTGTCCAAACCGTAATTTCGAGTGAAAGAGAAGTAGAACCCTCAATTGTACTGACGAAACGGTTTATCAATTCCGATTTATGGACTTCCTCATCGTAAGTAAACCATTTTAATAGTTTGACTAAAATTACCAGCTGCCATTCGACAGAAATACACGCCAGTACTCAATTGCTTACCTAACTCATCCCTTCCGTTCCACTGTACATTGTAATTGCCAGGAGGTTTTTCAGCATTCCCCAGTGTTACCATCTCATGACCACGTATGTCATAGATGATGAGACTGACCGTGGATTGTTCTGGTAAATCATACCTGATGCTTGTAACTGGATTGAAGGGATTGGGGTAGTTTTGTTCAAGGGAATAAAACTGAGGTATTGAATAAGCTTCATCGCTGGTTACCACAGCTAAGTCATTCCGGATGATATACACCCCACCCGGTCCATCCGTCCCCTCGACCCCACCTGCCACAAATATGTGCTCACCGCTTATGGCAACTCTGGATCTATTATCAGGATTGTAGGGACCACTATCTGAATTATATGAGCCACAGTCCACTGGAATAGAAGGAGCTGAAATATCTATTATTCGCAAACCGTCCCAGGTATTCAACACATAAGCATAATTGTCGCTGACTGCTATGTCATCTGGTTTGTAATAGAGGCTGTCCAACTCTATGCTCTCTAAAATGGAAGCATTTACCGGATCATTAATATCTATTGATAAGAAGGAACAAGAACCACCAAGATCACTCTTGTAGGTCATGTACGCATGTGTGCTGCTCAAAGCGACACATTTGTCAAAGCTATACAAATCATACCCGGATAAGTGTTGAACTTCCTCTGGATCGGTGGGATCAGACATATCGAGAACAAGCATGCAGAAATAAAATGAAACATAGATATAATTGCCACTCACATTAACACCCAAAATGTCGAGTTCATCATGGTCGGGAGGAAAATTATGATACACAAGTTCACCTGGACCGGAAGGATCCGAAATGTTGACCGTTATCAATAAACTATCAAATACTAAATAGGTATAGTCACCTTCAAGAGCCATAGCCTGGATGGAATCGACATCAATAAATCCACTCTCAGTAGGACTTGTTGGATCTGATACATCGATGATTCGAAGACCCGAATTTTCAGTCAAAACATAAGCATAATTGCCCTCGAGTGTAACATCCCAAGCCCAGCCTGAAATAGAACAAAATCCAATCTCCGCGGAAATGGTCGGATCACTTATATCTAGGATGTGTAGTCCACGTGATCCATCAACCACATATGCATACGATCCATTTATATCTACATCCAGCGATGTATCAGGACCACAATATCCGACCAGGGTGGTATTCCAACTCTCATGCCCCAGCACTGATTCAAACCATATGAGTAAGACCATAATTACTATCAGGCATAGTCTCTTATCCATAATTTCCCTCTCTAACAAGTAATTCACTTGAATCAGCTTTCTGAATCAGTTGATACTATTTGAGATGTACGATCTTAATGGTTTTGCTATAAGATTCTGCCTGTAGTCGACAGAAATACACTCCTGTACTCACTGGTATCCCTGAATCATCGGTGCCATCCCAGCGGATTTTGTAAGCGCCGGCTTGTTGGTGAGTGTCAGCAAGTATGCTTACGGTCTTTCCATTTATGTCATGCACGCTTAGACTTACCTCAGCAGCAGCAAGAATGTTGTAGCTAATTGTTGTGACTGGATTAAAGGGATTGGGATAATTCTGCAAAAGTACATGACGGGTTGGTGCGATATCTGAAACCACCGCTGTTGCAGAATTATAAGGATTCGCATACCATGCCACACATTCTCCAGCTGCTACTATCAATTCATCTGAATCATCTCCATCAACATCCGTATAAACGAATAATCTGGGTGCTTCTATATCTGGATCTATGATATGTTGCGGCCAGGAGGGGTGGTTATTTTCATACCATACCACTTTATTGCCGAGTCCTGTAACAATTACATCCAGTGTATCATCACCATCAACATCAGCAAAATCCGGTATGTTGGCCCCTGTAAAATTTGCATCAATTACATTTTTTGTCCACGTCGTGTCCTGTCTCTCGTACCATGCAACAATATCCGCAGTACGTGATGTAGCCACTATTTCGGGTAAATCATCACCATCAATGTCACCACTGTTTATACCGAAAGCCCCCATCATACTATCATCGATTATATACTTGGTCCACGATAGCCCATCGTTTTCGTTCTGAAACCAGACAACTTTATTTTCTTCCTCCATTGTGGCAACTACATCAAGGAGTCCATCTCCGTCAATATCACAGACATTTAGAGATGGATACTTACTTGAACCTGATTCGATGACATGTTTCGTCCAGTCAGGAAAATTATTCTCATACCAGACGACGTCACCACCATCAACATAATCACCCGCTATTACCACATCAGGTTTGTCATCGTTGTTAAAATCGGCAACCACGATAAAATCACCATGGTCCGTATTCGGATCGATAGTATGTTGAGTCCAGACCGGGTAATTATTCTCATACCATACTAAGCGCCCCTCAAAGTATACCATAGCTACGACATCCAGTGTATCATCACTGTCTATATCGCCACAATACGCAAAAGTAGCCGTAACATCATCGATAATAGTTTTATTCCAGATTGGATAATCATTCTGGTACAACACAATTTCAGCTCCCAGGGCATTTGTCACAATCAAATCCAGATTATTATCACCGTCCAAATCCTGAACATCAATAGAAACAGCTAAATTGATGTCATCATCAATAATGGTTTTTTCCCACTGCCCGAAAGCTTGCGTAAAAACAGTTTGCAGTGTTCCAAATATCAGGATAAAAAAGAAGTATTGAATCCAACGCCTGGCTATTGCATATATCGAAAAAACTTTCATTTTTGTCTTCCTTCCTATTCTAGACCTTTTAATCTTACGCTGTCAGGTCTGGCTCATTTTTCTCCCATAATTCATAAGGGGCCTCAGAGACATGCCCATCTGGATTCGCAAATACAAAGAGCTAAAGTATTGAATCCGGATTGAGATATACTCCCTCCAAGCCCCTGACTTTATCAATTCATTGCTAAATATAGGATGACTGGAACAAGTAATTTGTTACCCAGGAAACAGTTTCTGTTCCCCAGGTAACATTCGGCTAAAATTGTGGATAGGGTCAGTCGTGAGCTGTGACGCCAGCCCATTTTGGACGCTGCTCAGGTGTAATTTACAGGAAGTATTAATCCGATTAAGAATGTCGCTTTAGATACGCGGAGGGTGATAATCCAAATTGTTGCCGGAAGCTTTTAGAGAAATTAGATGGGTTGAAGAATCCGACTTGAACAGCGACTTCTGAAACTGACGCTTTATTGTTGATTAACAATTGGGCTGCTCGTTTTAAACGAATGCTGCGGATAAATCCTCGTGGTGTGTGATTGGTTAAGGCTTTAAGTTTTCTATAGAGGTGTTGGCGACTTGTACCCATAGCTTGTGAGCACTGTTCCACATTGAAATCGGGATTGTTGAGATGCTTCTCAATGACCGCAATCACTCTATTCAGGAATTGCTCATCCACAAAGTTTGTTGTAAGGTCAGAAGATTTGAAGTCGATTTCATGCTTGAAATGTTCCCAGAGCCTACGCCGCTGATTGATAAGGTTCTTAATACGAACCAGCAACTCATCAGCTTCAAAGGGTTTTGTGAGATAATCATCAGCGCCTGTCTCCAGCCCTTCCAACTTGCTCTGCACGTCAGCCTTAGCAGTAAGTAGAATCACCGGAATATGACTAGAGTATTCATCACCCTTGATCCGCTTACAGAATTCAATTCCGTCCATTTTTGGCATCATGATGTCGCTGACGATCAGATCAGGCATTTTGTCCAGTACGATTTCTAGTCCCTCCTGACCATTTTCAGCTTCCTGGCACTGGTAGTTATCATTCAGAAAACTCCTGATATAGCGACGTAAATCGTCATTGTCTTCGACAATTAAAACCTTGGGAAGAGATTGATTGGAGACATGTGCTAATTGATCCATTGACATCGGTTCCTCGGTCTGGGATTGTTGTTCCTCAACACCTTCAGTCTCAACTACATCTGAATTGACAATCTCATCTGAGCTCAAGTGTGCTTTACCTAGGGGAAAGCTCAGTGTGAATATCGTTCCGACCCCAAGCTCACTCTCAACCGAAATCTTACCCTTGCTTAGCTCTACCAGTTCTCTTGTGAGGGCTAATCCAATCCCTGTGCCTTCCTGTTCACGAGTCGCGCTATCGTCTACTTGGTAAAATCGGTCAAAAACCTTGGCGTTGTGTTCAACTGGGAAACCAACACCTGTATCTTTTACCGTGATAACAGCCTCACCTTCAGCGCTTAAATCTGATTTATTTTTCGAAGTGATATGAACCTGGATGCTGTCCCCAGGCTCTGTGAATTTGAAGGCATTTGACACCAGATTGTTGATAATCTTGGCCATTGTATCAGGATTGACATAGGTCAAAATTGCCTCATGATCCGAGCTGAAATTCAGGGTGATCTGCCTGCTTTCTGCCAATGATGAAAAGGAGAGGACCAGACCTTTCATTAGTGGGACAATATTGCGTTGAGATACTTGTACCTTCATCTGTTTTGCGTCTAGCTTCGACAGATCTAGGAGTTGTGTCACCAGCTCCAACAGTCGTTTTGCATGACGCTGCATGAGGTTCAACTCGCGTAGATGGTCTTCATCTTCAACCCTGGATAGCAATTTTCCGATTGGTCCCAGGATAAGAGTCAAGGGGGTGCGGAATTCATGTGAGATATTGGTGAAAAATCGGGATTTTAGCTGATCCATCTCATGGTAGCGTTCAGCCTCGAGGTGTTCCAGTTCAACCTGGTGTTTCAGCTGCACTTTGCTCATCTGGAAACGCCAGATTACATAGATTATTGAGGTGATGAGCAAGAAATATATAGTGTATGCAAATCTGGTTTCCCACCAGGGGGGTAAAACTTCAATATTAAGACCAATTCCTTCTTCATTCCACACACCGTCATTATTTGCCGCTTTTACAATAAATGTATATTCACCTGGATCTAAATTAGTATAATTCGCTGTTCTGTCAGTTCCTACATAGCGCCAATCCTTATCATAATTATTCAATTGATAGGCATATTGATTTTTAGATGAATAAGAATAATGTAAAGCAGCAAACTCAATCTCAATATCAGTTTGGTCATAGGATAAAACGATATCTTTGGTCACAGAGATATGTTGTTTCAATGGAGAATCTGCTCCAATCGCAACTGAAGCATTATTTATTTTAAATTCGATGAAGGAAATCTCAGGACCATATGGATTGTCAACCAGGCTATCGGGATGAAAGAGGTTTAAACCATTCATCCCTCCAAAATAAATCTCACCACGTTTATTTTGGAAATATGCAGCTTCATTATACAGTTTACCCTGCAAACCATCATCAATGTCGAAATTTTTTGCCTTACCTGAAGTGGGATCGAAGTAAATAATTCCCGTATTTGTACTCAGCCAAAGATTTCCCTGCTTATCCTCTACGAGACCATATACGTCACCACAAAGTAATTCGCTGTTCTTCTTTGAGTAATGCTTAGATTTATTCTTATTTTTATCAAGCCGTATTATCCCGTTACTTGTTCCCAGCCACAGTATCCCCGATTCTTTTTTTGACGCCCCAATAGTTAAAACGGTATGATTGGAGAATTGATTATTCTCTTCTGACCCATAAAGGTATTCCTGGAAAGAATCCAAATCTCTATCAAATTTGTAAATACGACCCGTACTAATCCAGAGCTCATTCTCACGATCTTCATAAATTCTCCAGACGGCTTGGTTGTTGAGACAATGGGTAAAGCTCCCCGTTTTTTTATCCAGCCGGTCCAAGCCAAAGCTACCCCCTACCCATAGTTGCCCGTATGAATCTTCTAAAATTGAGGTAATACTAGTACCAGAAATACTTGTAGAATCGTTGGGATCGTTTGAATAATGTGAGAAATTGTCTAACTCTCGATTATACCAGTTCAGTCCGCCGTCGAAAGTTCCAATCCAAAGAGTTCCTGAATTATCTTCATGAATTGATGTTACACTACTAGAACTTAGACTAAAAGGATCATTCGGTTGATGGAAATAGCGGGTGAACATTTTACTGACGGGATCATAATTGTTCAATCCGTAGTATGTACCAATCCATGCTTCTCCCATTCTGTCTTCAATAATGGGTCCCATAGCATTACTGCTTAATGAATTAGGATTTCCAGGTTCTGAATTGAAATGGAGAAACCCCTTTTTTTCTCTGTCAAATTTATTTATTCCTGCGAATTGCGTGCCTATCCATATAACGCCAAATCTATCCTCAAAAAGTGACCAAATTGTATTATCCTGTATGCTAAAGGGATTGGTAGATTCGTTTCTATACACTGCAAATGCATCATTTTTGGGATTATATCTATTCAAACCTCCATGCTCCGTTCCTAACCAAAGTATTCCTGATTTGTCCTCGAGTATCGCAAGAACCGCATCATCACTTATGCTGATTGAGTCATCTGAATGGTGCCTAAAGAGTCTAAATGAATTGCTTTCATGATTAAATCGATTCAGACCGCCTGTTTTTGTACCAATCCATAGATCACCCGCTCTATCAACCTGCAGGGACCATACACTGTTATCACTCAGGCTATTAACATCTTCAGGATTGTGTTTATAGTGAATAAATTTTTCTTGTTTGGTGTCAAACTTCTTTAATCCAGTAAGGTTGGTCCCGATCCATAAATTACCGGTTTTATCCTCACATATTGAATTAATGAAATTGTAGATGGATAAACCAATATTTGAATTATCAACTTCGAAGCGTGTGAATTTTTCTTCTTTACGATCAAACTTGTTTAGAACTCCATTCTCTACCCCGATCCAAAGAATTTGCTCCCTATCCTCATAAATTGAGAATATACTATTACTACTTATACTTTTATTATCCTTAGGATCGTACAAATATTGTGAGAAAGAGTCATATTCGCGGTTGTATTTGTTAAGACCCCCACCGCCTGTACCGATCCATAGAATGCCGGATTTATCCTCAAAAACAACCGAGATGAAATTACTGCTAAGGGTGGTATAATCTTCCGGATCGTGTTTATAGACAGTTACGTTATATCCATCATATTTATTCAGTCCGGCCGCGGTCCCGAACCACATAAATCCGTAACTATCCTGATAAATGTTCCACACGCTTACGTGTGACAAGCCTTCATTAACCGATATTTGATCAAATCTAATATCCTGAGATAAACCGGATCCGAAGAGTAACAAAATACTCAGCCAGATAGAGTGCCCTGGAATTGTGATTTTTGTATAATTCTTTGTAATACTATCTGGATAAACTTTGGAAATTGTGCTTCCCCCAAACTTATCAATCTGTACTGATTTAAACCTGTGTTTTCATTCTGCCCTGGGAACCAGAAGGGATAAATACCGCATGAGTACTACTTTTGAATTGGACAAAGATAATCACTGCTTGTCTAATCGCAAATAATCAGGAAACGAAGTCTTTGATGTATTTATGGTTTAGGCTGGACACTGAGGTTCTCGAAGTGTACAGGTTTATGAGCTAAACCACAGAGGTTTTAAGAAGCTCAAGCTCCAGAGTGGTTGCCTAGATCAATCCAATAGTCAAAGTGATGGTTTCTAAACCAGGTGAGTTGACGCTTTGCAAAATTTCGCGTGTTTTGCTGGATGGCGTCAATCATGCCAGCTTCATCCGTATCACCAGCTAAAAACGCATAGACCTCCTTATATCCAATGGTCTTCATTGGATAAAGATCGGGGTGGTATCCACGATTCAGTAGCGCCTGGCATTCGTCAATAAGCCCATTTTTCAGCATGCTCAATACTCTTTCATTTATCCGCTCATACAAAATTTTTCGATCTCGGTCCAGCACCACAAGCGTAGCCTGTTTTGCAAAGGGATCTGAACTAGTAGAGAAAGCTTTGGAGGGTATCATGCCTGAGGACTCATAGATCTCATAAGCGCGCATGAGCTTTTTAAGATTATTAAAATGGAAAGTCCCAGCATATTCTGAATCCAGCTCCATTAATTCAGTCCAAAGCTGCTCCGCTTCGCCAGCCTCAACTTTGGATTGATATTTCTGCCGTATCTGGGGATCCTTATGTTGTTCTTCAAAGAGCCCAAAACGCAGAGCATCCAGGTACATTCCTGCGCCTCCAACCACTACCGGCATGTGACCTCTATCCAATATTTCAATAATAAGTTTACGAGCTCTCCGATAAAAATCAGCGGCATTCCAGACCACATCAGGAGTGAGTTCATTTACCAGATGATGAGGTAGCTGCTTGAGTAATTCCCTTTCAGGTGTGGCAGTACCAATATCCATAAATTTATATATCTGCCTGGAATCACCACTGACAATTTCAATATGATGCTTCTCAGCCAGACTCATGACAGTAGCTGTTTTTCCAACAGCTGTGGGGCCGGCTAAGATCAGATAATCGTGTTCAGGATTATCCAGAGTTTGATTATGGATTTGAAGGGGTTTCATCTAATTAGTTTAAAATGATCCACTGTTCAATAGCATATCAGGGAGACCAATGTGATGGCTTTGGCTTCGGGTTAATGGCGCTCGAAACGTTTATCCAATTCATCTATGCTCAGATTTATGATGATTGGGCGGCCATGTGGGCAATAGAATGGGTTTTCTGTGGCAAAAAGTCGATCCACCAGTACCCGCATTTCCTCCTCCGTCAGTGGATCCCCGGCTTTCACAGCGGCCTTGCATGAGTAGGATGCAGCAAGACGTTTTGAGGGGGAATAATCGAACACCCGATTTTCTCTGTAGTAATCAATTATTTCCTTAAGAATGATACCTTCACTCCCACCTCGCATTCCAGTAGGAACGGCCTCTACCAATACAGTCTGAGGACCAAATTCTCTCAAGCGAAAGCCCAGCGTATTTAAAGAGGGAATGATATCAACAAGAAGCGTGTAATCATCAGCTGAAAACTCCTGTGTAGCAGGAAAAAGTAGCTGCTGTGATGTCCCTTTGTTCTCGTCCATATCCTTCAGCGCTTCTTCATAGAGAATCCGTTCATGGGCTACGTGCTGATCGATTATAGCTATGCCATTATTGATCTGGCTGAGAATGTAGGTGTTATGAACTTGCCAGATAAATCCACCTTGTTCTCGCTGGGGCTTCTTCTCCACCGAATCTCGATCCAAAACCTGGCTAAATTGTCGGGCTTTTTGAAGAATTTCACTCTCTTCAGCACTGCGGGCTTGTGCATCATCCTGATACTGATTTGAACCCGGTACAACGAAACTAGTTTGAGGTGAATTAGTATTTGTCTCAGAAAAAAGAGGCGCAGCCTGTGGACGGTTCTGGAAGCTGGGTAACATTTTCAAGGTCTGGCGAAGACCGTTCTCAACGGTTTCTTTTACAACGTGATAGACCCGCCACTCATCATTAAATTTTACTTCAGTTTTTGTGGGATGTACATTCACATCCACTTCATTGAGGGGAACTGATATATTCAAAGAATAGAAGGGAAATTCGCCGCGTTGAATCAGAGATTTATGAGCTTGATAAACCGCATTATTTATCAGGCGATCAGAAATCGGGCGATTATTTATGGAGAGATACTGCTCACCTCGGGCAACACGCACAAGGTCGAGATTTCCAATAAAACCTGAAACCTTAATGTTCCCACGATTGTCCTCTACCTTAATAATTTTATTGGCATATTCACTTCCAAAAATAGCTGCCACACGTTCTTCTGGATCTGCTGCCCTTAAATCGAAAATGACCTTTTTATCTGCCACGAGCTTAAAGGCAATCTCTGGATATATGAGAGCCAATGGTTTTACACGGTCAATTATATGGTTGAGCTCTGTCCGTTTCGCCTTTAGAAATTTGAGCCTGGCTGGGACATTAAAGAATAAATTTTTAACTGTGATCCGAGTGCCCGTCTCCCAGGCAATAGGTTGAACGTCACCAGCTATTCCAGCCTGGACCTCCAGAGAAAATGCAGCATCACTTTCTCGTGCTCGGGATACCAGTTCCATCATGGAAACAGAAGCAATGCTGGGCAGCGCTTCTCCCCTAAAACCCATGGTTCTTATACGGAAGAGATCATCAATTTCGGCAATTTTGCTGGTTGCATGCCGTTCCAGGGCTAATCCTAGTTCTTCTTTATCCAGACCGACTCCATCATCAATGACCTGGATGAGGTCGCGACCACCATTATTGATGGTTACTTCAATGCGGGTGGCTTCTGCATCAATGCAATTCTCCACCAGTTCCTTGACAACCGAGGCTGGTCGTTGAACAACCTCGCCAGCAGCGATTTTGTTGCACAGAATATCAGGGAGAATATGGATTCGAGACATTTAAAGGATCGTTAGGCGTTAGGGGTTAGGAGTTTGCTTGTCATGGCTGAGAGAATTTTATCTGCCAGAGTAGCAGACTCAGATTTCAAGCTTGAAACTTCATTTTTGAATTTTTTGACGACATCTTGATCATCAATTCCAGGAACATTTATGAGCACGTTAAGAGCAGCGCCTTCCAGTCCAGCTCGTGCCTGCAGCACCGCTACACCAGCATCTGACAATGAATTCTGATTGCCAATTTCTGCCATACGTCCTGCCAGTTTCATGATATCAAGCGAATGTCGCATTACCTTCAGTGGGACTTCAGCCGAATAAATAGTCGCTTCCTGGAGCGCTTGAAGACGTACACTTTGTTGCTCACTACTCTTTTTGGGTAGGCGCATGGCTGCCATGACATTGTTAAATGAACGAGTATCCTCATCTACAAGAAACAGGAATGTATCTTTCAAGCTCTGAGCCTGATTACTGAGATCTTCAATTTCATCCCAATTGTCCTGGTAACCTTTTTTACCAAAGGTCAAAACACCCACCATATTGGTGAGACCTGCAGCCATGGACGAAGCCAATGCTGAAACGGAGCCTCCACCTGGGGCTGGTGAGTCTGATGCCAATTCATCTACAAACTCAGTCACACCCATATCGACTAGATTTTTCTCGTCTTTTGATCCTAATTGATATTCAATGATGCGTTCCTGAGGATTGAAGGGAGCGATTTCATTCAAACCCATACTCTGGATGGCGATTCGGATAAGTTCTGCGTTGGATACCGCGGTACTGGAGTTTTGCTTTTTGAGATAATATTTACCTGCATCCAGCATAGCAGTGAGTGGGATGAGTCCTACGAGCTCACTTCCTGAAACTCTTAGACCTCGCAAATCTGCCTGTTTGACCACTTCATCAAAGGCGATGTGAAAAGGTGTGACCGCCATATCCACCAGATTCATGGAAATTTGTGCCATGTTGTATTCATCAATGTACCAGCCCACAGCTTTGACAGCTTTTAACGTGCCAGGTCGCTTGATGGGCGTTCCATTCTCATCGCGTATAAACTTATTGGTTTTTGGATCTCGGGCATTCCGGCCAGCTTCGCGAATCTCTAAAGCAATGTCAGTGGCTTTTTTGGTATCCCGAGTATTTAGGTTCACATTGTAGGCGATAAGGAATTTGCGGGCACCCATAACCGTAGCCCCGGATTTGGCATTAAACTCAGCTTTTCCGAAATCAGGTTTCCAATGTGGGTTCTTCAATTTTTCTGAGAGACCTTCATATTCCCCTGCCCTGATATTGGCAAGATTTTCACGTTCTGGCGTGGCGGCGGAATATTCATACAAATAAACTGGGATATTCAACTCTTCACCGACTCGTTTACCCAAGATACGTGACAACTCGGCACATTCTTCCATGGTCATATTACTGACGGGAATGAATGGACAGACATCTGTGGCTCCCATGCGAGCATGGGCTCCTGTGTGCTTGCGCATATCGATGAGTTCAGAGGCGCGTTTGATGCCTTGAAAGGCTGCCTCAACAGTGGCTTCTGGTCCACCTACGAAAGTGACAACAGTACGATTGGTATCTGCACCTGGATCCACATCCAGCAGAGTGACACCTTCAACCTGAGCAATTGATGACGTGATCTGCTCGATGAGAGCAAGGTCATGACCTTCACTAAAATTTGGTACGCATTCAACGATTTTCTGCATCTGTCAAACCTTTAGACTTTTGATAAATAATAGAGAATATATGCCACCATCCCAGCCATGACCAATAGACCTACGAAACTCCGCTTTGGGTAGGCCGAGGTCATACGTCGAAAATGAATGCGTCTATCATCTGACTCTGCAGATTCAAAACGTCTCAATCGACGGGTTTTAGCATACTTCAGTTCTGGCATTAGATTCCTGAAAATAAGTGGGAAAAAACATTGATAAAGGGACCAATAACGACACCTAAAACATGAAATCCTGTAATCCATCCAAACATGATAATCCCAAATAAAACCATGGGTCCCCGAGATTCGATGAGGTAAAGAGTAGGTGCATACCTGTGGGGAAGTACTCCGGCTAATATTTTCGATCCATCCAAGGGCGGAATGGGCAAAAGGTTGAAAAAGGCCAGGGCTAGATTGATATACAGTGAATAGTACAACATTTGAAAAACTATTTGGGCTGTTTCACCTGATTGACTACTTGCCAGGCCAACTCCAATAAAAATCCGAATCACAATACCGGAAATTAAAGCCAATACCATATTCATGAGGGGACCCGCAGCAGCAATCCACATCATATCCCGTTTAGGATTTCCCAGATAACGTGGATCCACGGGGACGGGTTTCGCCCAGCCAAAGTGAATCAGGAAGATCATGATGGTACCCATAGGGTCCAGGTGAGCTAAGGGATTAAGCGTGAGTCGTCCATGATTCTTTGCAGTGGGATCACCAAAGCGATAGGCCACATAACCATGGGCAAACTCATGAAATGTTAATGCAATGAGGATGGCTGGGACAGCCAGAAGTAGTGAGTAGATATCCATTTATTTATTGTTTCCTTTATTCATAATAAGCCTTCTAATATAGACGTAGTACCAGTGATGTGAACAGGATTAGCCACGATTTGTTCCTTTCCCTACAGCTATCGCCATCCTATCATATCACGAATTTTTTGAGTAAGGAAATATTATGGATTTTGGTATTAAAAATAAAGTTGCGCTGGTTCAAGGTTCCTCATCTGGACTTGGATATGCTGCAGCTCTGGAACTGGCTCGAGAAGGCTGTCGATTGGCTATTTGCTCACGGGATGAAAAGCGAATTCAAGGTGCTGCTAAATCAATCAGCAAAGCTACTGGTGCTACAGTTCAGGGTTTTGTGTGTGATCTGGCGGATCCAAAGGCACGGCGCACCATGCTAGATGAGATAGAGGGAAATTGGGGCTCTATCGATGTTCTGGTAGCCAATAACGGCGGTCCCTCAGCAGGATTTTATGATAGTCTAAGCGACGATCAGTGGAATAATGCCTTACAGGGTAACTTGATCGCCATGAAGGATTCAGCTCAGGAAGTCCTGGAGGGAATGCGTACTAAAGGTTGGGGCAGGATAGTATTCATTACTTCAGTTTCAGTGAAACAGCCCATTGACTCACTCATCCTTTCCAATACAGCCCGCGCTGGTTTGACTGGATATGCCAAGACACTCTCAGCTCAAGTTGCAGAACACGGTATTACGGTGAATATGGTGCTGCCTGGTATCCATGATACTGAGCGAGTTAAAGAATTGCATAGTGATCTGGCAGACCCTGCCCTTATCGCCAAGGACATTCCCATGAAGCGTCTGGGCCAACCAGAAGAGCTGGCAGCGGTGATTACGTTTCTATCCTCAACCAGAGCCAGCTATCTCACTGGACAGTCTATAGTGGTGGATGGTGGACTGGTAAAAGGTTTATTCTAATTTGTCAAAATCTACTCCTAAAGAACGCTTCTATGCGAGAGGATTGCATTTTGAATGCACGGGTTGTGGAGCCTGCTGTAAGTTGGGAGGGGGCTTTGTCTACCCCACACTGGAAGATGTAGGCTTTGCAGCCAAACATCTTGATCTGAGCGTCAACAAATTTACTGCGACCTATATGGATCTACATAAAGGCGAATATGTGTTTAAGAATGATGGTGATAATTGCATTTTCTATGGTGAAAATGGCTGCACCATCTATGAGGCACGCCCAACTCAGTGTCGAACTTTTCCATTCTGGAAAGCCAATTTGAAATCCCAATATCGCTGGAAATTGATTGAAGAAGAATGTGAAGGCATAGGACAGGGTCGTTTATTTGATTTTGTTGAAATTGAAGCCATTAGGAATCAAACCAGCCAGACACCAGCTGGGCCCATGCCAGAGGATGTAATTGTCAAAATCGAGAACTGATATTGAGCACCTGAGGGCTCATTCGATCTTCTCTATCTTAGTAAAACCATCTTAATTGTTGACTGATAGCTCCCCGTCTTGATAACTCCGAGGTAAACTCCGGTGGATACAAGCTCACCGCCGGTTTTGGTGCCATCCCAGAACAATTTGTGCTCTCCTCTGGTCTGATTTGCAAAGAACCAGTTTTTTACCATGCGACCCCTTATATCAAATATCTCAAACTCAACATCTATCTGCTCTGGCAGCGTATAGGCAATACTCGTGATAGGATTGAAAGGATTGGGATAAGCCGGGTGCAGCACGAAGTCCCCGGGCATCTGGTCGAGGTCGTCTCTAATAGACGTGGTTTCAAACAGTTGAGGCCACAATAGTCTTATATCTGAAGCTGTTGATCTCAATTCAGTTATGGCGTTTAGATTGTTTGTCCCCTGCGCGAGCATGAGAGCACATATAAAATCCTGGGATTCCCCAGGAGATAAAGAAAATGGACCTGCGCTCATGAGAAAATAGCGATCCCCAGATAATCTCTCGGCGTTAGCTTCTGTCCAACCTTCACCAGTGGCTGGATCCCCGGTCAACATGAAGGTTGTTGGGTGGTTATCGAGATCCATAAGAGAGTCACCTTCGTTATCCAGACCATTCATTTGATTAAAAGCTTCACCGGGTGTGTCCGGTCCACAGAGACTACCTCCGCAGTACCAGATTAGACTTGCCTTCATGGGTACATTGCGATGGTCCTCAACTGCACCATGCACGTTGTACCCAATCTCTCCTAGCGCCGGTACCAGAGGGGTCCTGATAAACATCACTCCTACTGCTGGAGGAACGGAACCATAGTCAGCATCAATGGAATCAGCATTATAGGCATAGGACATTTCCAAATCAGGATCTGAGCCAGCGTAATCGTCACTGCTATAACCAATATCCGGGTCCATCCAAACACCAGCAAAAACAGAGTCAAGTACATGCTCACCAGCGTTCCTGATATTCCATTCATAGAAGATGGTGTTAGCGGGTCTCCCCTCCACATCAACGCCATATATTGATGTCCGGATCTCCACTCCTAATGGTAGCGTACTATACAAATTATTATGATTCTCTTCGTTGCCATCATTGATGACACACCAGGAGAATTGATCCCCTTTAATCGCGGGGGAATCCACATTTGGATCCCATTCATGATTCCCGTCCTCGTCAATCCAGGGTGCACCCTGATTTACTGGCCAATTGAGCCAATCCGGATTGGAAACATTGTCGCCCGAATTAATGGAATAAACTTTATTCTCGACTGCCTCTGGATCACTACCTAATGCACCGGGGGAAAATTCAGTTGAGTACTGATACATGGCCGTTCTGATATCTGCTTGTCCATCAACCAGTCCTGCTCCGAGCCAGAGACCACCAGTAAAAACTGCTGTGTAACCTGAATCTTTTGGCCATTCGAGACCAGCCTGTCCCGTGGGAATGTGGGAAACAAGTGTGCCATTGTTTCCAATCCAGGTTCGAATATTATTCCCTTCCCATAAATAATGATCCAGTGATCTGAGATCTGAAGTATGGGAAGGGTTTCCTGCAGCAATGAGCGAAGCTGCACAAATCAGAAACATGACGACACGATTGCACATGATTTTCTTCCTATCTGAGCAATACCATCTTAATTGTTGACTGATAGTCCTCCGTCTTGATGACGCCGATGTAAACACCCGTGGATACAAGCTCACCGGCTGAATTGGTACCATCCCAGAACAATTTGTGCTCTCCTCCGCTCTGATTTTCCAGAGACCAGCTTTTCACCAGGCGACCTCTCACATCAAATATCTCAAACTCAACATCCATGAGTTCTGGCAGTGTGTAAACAATACTCGTGATGGGATTGAAGGGATTGGGATAGTTTTGCTGAAGCGAAAAGGTCAGGGGCTGCAGACCAGCTGTTTTGATACCCACCAGATTTGGATCAGTATGGAATATCATATCATCCAGGATCCAGAGCGCGACACCTTGAGCACTGTGGAGGATAAAACGGATACCTAGGGCTACATTTGGTAGAAAGGGTGAAAGATCATATGATAGGGTATCCGGCATGATGAATCCAGATAGCGAGTCGATGGTCAAATAGCCGCCATTGGTTTTAATCTGAACTAAGCCATAATTGTTCTCGTCACCGAAATTGGCAGCCATGCGTGTATTGATCCAACCAAAATCAAAAAATGAAAGATCCAACTCTCTGAGCATTTCCAGTGTGTCGTAGCTAGCAATATTAGCGTTCAATGGGGTTTGGATAACTTTGCCCCAATGATTCCCTCCATCAGAAAATGGAACTATAGAACCATTCTCGAAGGAGAGCCAATCCACAATCCCAATTTGATCAGTGGCATGATCAAAATCTCCGATTGTTTCCTGATTGCTGGCGATAAAGCTCCGAATTTCTGAACTACCAAGGTTACCCTGGTTGCTACCATCCTGAACATTAACCCAATATTTGACAGTATCTCCCATCTGTCCTACAACATCAGACATATCTCCGAGAAATACTCTATTAAACACCCATTCCACTTCATTTGTATCAATGGCTACCATAGGAGCAGTCATAATATCACTTCCGCCAATAGTCCAGTTTAGCCAGATTTCATTTATCCCGAATCTGTTGTCAGAAACAGTGTCAATTGTCACCAACTTTGAAAATGGTAGCTGATAGTGTACATCGTAATGCTCTTGTAATCCTGCTACTACAGGGGCTTCAAGATCTGGTCCAAAAGTGAACAAGTTGTTATTGTAGGGGGCTCCAGATGGCCAGTGATCGAAATTGCCTTCACCATCATAGTGGACAAGATGATAAGCCAAAGTTGACGTATTGGTAACTTGAAAATCAGGGAGTTCAGCCTGCCAAACCGATGCGCCCATATTAGTCATTGAAGTGTTGGTCCAGATATCATCGAGTTGATAACTCATTGTATGACTATCCCATTGGTTTGTGGGATCAAGAATCTCAAACTGGAAGGTGAAAGGTCCCGAGCTTTCTGTGTTATGAGGTACATCGATTTCTGAAACCAGAACCAGATCATCCAAATTGCTGAACTGTGCATCATAAATCTCCCGTACAGTTTCAACATCATCAAAAAGGGCGGCTAAAGCCGCCAGAGGACCATTTCCTGGAGAAACCACACACGCTGCAACCATCTGCTGTGTTTCGCCTGGCGACAGGCTAACCGGACCAGTAGACAGAATGCCCCGCCAATCACGTGGAAATGTCTCATTTACAGCCAACCAGCCAGATCCATCTAGTGGATTTCCCGTAAAGCTGAATGGTTCTGGAGTATTGTTTGTTGGATTTACGTAAAGATTTCCATCATGATCACGACCCTGCATATTCAGGTAAGCTTCTTCGACGGTCTGAGGATCCGGACATTCAACGGCACAAAAAGGAGTAAAAGCAGTGGAATGTAGGTTCTTATAATCTGGGATAAGTTCACCTGAAACATGGGCCGTATCTCCGATAGAGGGCACGATAGGTCCCTGAAGGATTGAAAACCCTACTGATGGTGGGAAGAACCCATAGTCCTGATCAGGTAGTCTTCCTACATAATGATAGCTCAGATCTAAATCTGGAGAGCAGCCTGGGTAATCGTTGATAGCACTACCAAGATCAATATCCTGCCAAATCCCCAGGATTACTGAGTCAAGCTGGTCTGATCCTGCATTTCTAATATTCCATTCGAGGAATAGTGTGTTCTCCAAAGGACTGGGACCCTCATAGCCATACATTGCAGCTGTAACTTCGATATCAAGTGGTTGTGTGGCCCATAAATAGCTGTGTCTACCTTCGTTGCCGTCATTGAAAACTGTCCAATAGTACAAATCTCCCTTTACATCAGGACTATCAATGGCAGGGTCATATTCACCGTCTTCATTCACATCAATCCACGGTGCACCCTGATCAACTGGCCAGACATCCCAGTCAGGATTGACTCGTCCATCTGCAGATCGAATTTTATATATCCTGTGTTCTGGTGCATCTGGGTCAGAGCCCCAGGGACCAGGAAGACATTCTGTGGTAAATTCTGAGGCGGCACTCCTATAATTTTCTTGCCCGTTAACGCTTCCTGCAACAATCCATAGTCCTGCTGTATATATGGGAGTATCACCACTACCAGCAGGCCATTCCATCCCAGCATCCCCGGTAGCGACATGCGAAGTGATCCTACCGGTGTTATCCCACCAATTATTAATCTGATTACCATTCCAGAGCTGATGCTCCTCAATGGCATAACCGAAATGGAGTAAAAACAACAAACTTAGAAATATTTTTGATTTCATGTCCCCTCCAGAGTGAGGGTCTAATATATGTTAGCTCTGACTAATTAACAAGTTAGGGCGTCGAATCAGGCTTTGCGGGCTACTACAATATCTCTCTTTATCGACTGATCCACACGATGGGTGAATTGATCATAGGGATCAGCATCTAAGACTTTGAAGCCCTTGGCAGCAAGAAGCTCGACAAAATCTTCACGGGGCCACACAAACTTGTTCCAGGCTAACACGAGAGTCCCCCCTGTTTTCAATATCTTGTGAAATTCGGGTAAACAGACTTCCATGAACTCAGCCGGGCTGCGGGTGCGGGAGTTGTGCTTCTTCTTCGCTCTATTTCCATGGGCGATACCATAGGGTAAATCACCTATGATGAGATGAAATTTTTCTGCTTTAAAGTAACGTCTGGAATGAATGGCATTGCCAGCGATCAGGGCCAGATGCTTTCTGGAACCCTCGGCCTTGAAGCCTTGCTTGTCTTTGGAATATTCAAATAACTGAACAGAGGCTTCGCCGCCAGTACTGCTGGAATACATGGCGTGTTTGCCCAGGGAATGTTTGAATTTTTCCTGCTCCAGAAATTTTTTGAAAAAGATGGTGGTCTCATGAACCATTTTGCGCTCAGTTTCAATCCCTGTCACATCAAATCCACGAACAGCTCCTTCAAAGAGAGTAGTTCCCTTGCCAGAGACTGGATCCAATAGTTGAATGGAATCCTCAACCCCAAAATCACTTGAGACCAAACCTACGTTTATCATCATTCGTGTAAAAATTTCGTTGGTCTTTCCTGAGTACTTGAGCAACATGGAAATTTTGGGATCAAGATGAGTTGGTGGTATGAGGGCAACAGGCTTCAGCTGTGCCTCGTTGTCAACTTCTTGAACAAAAAGTGCAAAGATGAAGGAAAGTCTGGATAGCCATTCAAGCTCACGCTCACTTAGGGTCTTTTCCACAGTGAATGAGAGATAATTGATACCGGCAATATCGATTGATTCAATATGTCTGCATGTTTGCTCTAGTCGCTGGCAGGTAAGGGATAGCTCAGCTAAAGCCAGTTTTTCTGACTCCAAATAGTACACCCTGTTGTGACCAGGATTGCGTAAGAGTAAATATCTTAACATAGAGAGACAGGCTTTAGGTAGATCTAAGACTCAACCTGATTATAAAGTTCAGCGTAGCGTCGGATGGGTTGTTCCAGTTCATGCATGCCGAAATGGCGACTGAGCCTGGCTATCTCGCGACCGTCTGCCATAAGTAAGAGAGTCGGTACAGCAAAGATGAGGTGCTGCCCGGCAATTTCCATGGATTCCTCAGTATTCATATACTGAAAATGCCAGGGAGGTTCTTCCTCCAAAAGGGCTTCTACTCTAGGCTTCAGCACCTTACACACGTTACAGGTAGGTGTGGAGAAATAAAGCAAAGTGAGGGGATGCTCATTCAGGACTGTCTTGAGTTCTGCAGGGGTCATTTTATATGTATATTTAGCGGATTTCCAGCAATTCGACATCGAAGATCAGGGTCGCATTGGGAGGGATAACACCACCAGCGCCTCGGGCTCCATATCCTAAATCAGAAGGAATGATCAAACGTCTTTTGCCACCGACCTTCATGGTCATAACCCCTTCATCCCAGCCCTGAATAACTCTGCCAACACCAATAGTGAAGCTGAAAGGTTTGTTTCTATCAACTGAACTGTCGAATTTTGTTCCATCCTCTAGGGTACCAGTATAATGAACTACAACGCCCTGCCCGCTTAATGGGGCTTTACCGGAACCAACTACTTCATCGACATATTTTAGACCACTTGGAGTGGTGATTTCTTCACTCATGATAATTTCCTTCTTTTTGTGAACAGAATTTAGAGATGGACCAGATTAAATCGTTACAACTTCTTTGTAGAGATTAAGATCAAAAGAAAAAGTGCTGCCAATGTGCAGACGACTCTTCACATCCAGAGTTGAATTGTGGAGCTTAAGAATATGCTGGCAAATATGTAATCCCAGACCGGTGCCCTTGACGGTTTTTTCTAGTTGCTGCTTGGAACGATAAAAGCTTTCAAAAATCTTACTGATATCGTCTTCTGCAATACCAACACCAGTATCCTCTATACGAAATGAGAGAATTTCGTTTGATTTAACCTCAGTCGTGATACGAATTGTATCCCCTGGAGATGAAAATTTAATAGCATTGCTCAAGAGATTTCGGATGACCTGACGAATTCGAAGAGGATCAGCATTCACAGTTTGAATGGATTCAGGAAAATTGCGTTCAACTGCAATCTTTGATTGATCCAGGAGTAATGCATAGCTCTGAAGTACATCTTCAACCAGTTCAACCATGGGGAAAGGTTCTGCGTTGATCCGCATCTGACCTGTTTCAAGTATGGCAACATCAAACATATCATCAATCAGGGCACTCATATGTCGAACCTGTGAGTAGACGGCTCCCAATTTCATGCTAAGATCTTCTTCACTCATCTTTTCGCGGTGTTCCACCAAGGTTTCAATATTACCCTGCATGACAGTAAGTGGCGTTTGAAGTTCGTGACTGACAGAAGCTAATAACTCTGTCCTCATCTTCTCCTTAAGACCTAATTCACCAAACATGGCATCGATACGTTCCATCATATCGCCAACATGCATTGCGACATGACCAATTTCGTCACTGGCTTCATCTTTCAGGACAAAACGAGTATCCCCGGCTCGATAATTTTGGACGGCATGTGCAACGTTTTGAACACGCCTTGTTAGAAAATACCAGAATATGATACCAGCTAAGCCAGCAATAATGAGACTAAATAGGATGGTCCGTGTAAGTATGGCACCATACTCTTCCCACCAGGTTACAACTACATCTTCCCCACCTTCAACCATGGTCACTAAGACATAAGCGTATGGATCTGCGGCAGACCCCAGGGGTGCGGCAGAGAATACAAAATCAAGATCTGTTGCTGTTGGGATTGCTATCTCTATAGGATAATCGTTGGTATCTGCTTGAAGAAATGAATAGATGGCATCAATTGAAACATGGCTGTTGATGAGTTGTGAGGGTACATAGCTGCCATGCTCCTGGATCTCCCCATCTGGAGCAACCAGAAATAATTCCATTCCTGGATAATACTGAGCAAGTGAATCAAAAAAAACCGACATGTCTTTAATGTCGGTTTCGGGATTTTCTAATTCTTCGGTGATTTCTAGAGCTGTATAGCGGTATGCTGTCTGAATATCAATTTCCAGGTCATTCATAATATCAGCCTGATTCCATAGGACCAATAGAACCCCGTTCAGAATAAAAAAGGCTATAAGCGCAATAGAGACTTTAAAGGTCAGAGTGCGATATAGCGGGATATGGCTGAATTGGACCATGGGAGGTGCTTATACACCAATCTCGTCAGAAAATTTGTAGCCTACACCCCAGACGGTGAGGACATATTCAGGATTGTTGGGATTTTTCTCGATTTTGGAGCGGAGACGATTGACGTGAGTGTTCACCGTATTCTCATAGCCCTCAAAAGAGTAATCCCAGACGATATCTAATAGCTGTTTCCGACTATATACGCGTCCCGGTTGACGGATCAGCAGAGTTAGGAGGTTGAACTCAGTTGCTGTTAATTGAATCTCTTTGCCACGGATGGAAACAGCCCGTTTTTCCAGGTCGATTTCCAGCTCTCCTTTGCTGATCTTACGCACACTTCCTTCTTCATCCATTACATTGGATGCAGCACGACGCATGACAGCATTTATTCTGGCAACCAATTCCTTGATGCTGAAAGGCTTGGTGATGTAATCATCACAGCCAGCTTCCAGAGCGGCTACCTTATCCAATTCATCATGACGAGCTGTGAGCATAATGACAGGAGTATGAACATTGTCCTCATGCAAAGCTCTTACCACTTCAATGCCTGA
This sequence comes from Candidatus Neomarinimicrobiota bacterium, assembly GCA_016784545.1. Classification (NCBI taxonomy): domain Bacteria; kingdom Pseudomonadati; phylum Fidelibacterota; species Fidelibacterota bacterium. The sequence continues at coordinate 23,925 of JADHUM010000016.1, read as the reverse complement.
TATTTCAGGGAGCATCCAATCCATAAGAATGAGACCATAGTCTCCCTGACGTGCTTTTTCAAGACCACTATCTCCATCTTTTGAGATAGTGAGCTCAAACCCTTCATAACGAAGACCTTCCTTTAAAAGGCTGATGATTTCAGCATCATCTTCAACGAGCAAAAGGTTCTTATTCATGGGCGATCCTTTGATCTTCTCCAACGCTTAACGCAGATAGGTCAGCTTAACCATTTGACTGGCATCAGCGGTTGTGATTCTGGCAAAATAGATGCCAGAACTTACCAAATGATTGTGCTGATCTACACCATTCCAGGTGAAGATATGCTGACCAGCTTGAAGCTGACTTGTTGAGTAATTCACTTCTTGTCCCAGGGCATTGTAGATGTGTATAGACACCTCTTCTGCTACAGGAAGATTATAACTGATATTTACTGTTGGATTAAATGGGTTGGGATAAACCGAAGTAATCTCAAAACTTTCAGGTATGAGCGTGGTCCCTGATTTCATCATCACACCTGCAGCACCAGCTACCTGAGTATGAGAAATTTCAAACTGAGTATCCTGGGTTTTTAATATCTCCACTTCAAGGGGTGCCTCTCCAGTCCAATAGCCCAGCACTTTGAGACCCTCATCCGATTCCCTTGATGTAATGGTCAAACCAGGATAATTCATGATACTTGGCTGCGTGGTAGACTTCAGGGTGAAACTAAAAGCTTCAGCAGGTTGTGAGGCCCGAAGAACGAGACTTCCATCCTCAATAATGAAATCAGCCTTAGGTTCAGATTGGCTTACACGAGCCAAACCAACACCCATGATTTCATCCACTAACAGGACCACATCACTAATATCTATGAGAGAATCCAAGGACTTATCAGCGGCCCAAAATTCACATTCACCAAATTCACCTGCACCAAGCATGACATTGATGAGAATCACCAGATCCTGGACACCACGGTATCCATCATTGTTGATATCTCCTCTACCCCAACCTGGACATGGCAGAATAGCATCTGTCCTGGTGGTAAAGAAGAGAGCGGATTCATCAGTCAACACGTGAGCGGTTTCGGCCCACATATTATTAAAAGTATACTGCATACCTAGCTGGCCAGTATGGTCTTCAATTCCTGTGGTGGAATATTGGCCGTGGGAAGATGAAAAGCTGGAACCAGCATTGTTATTATTGTAGGTGTGATATTGAATTTTAATGTCACCATTGCCGTCAGTGCTGCCGTAATAGTCGGCATCATAGAGGATGATCTGAAATTTTTCAAGATCACCGCTGAAGGCATTTTGCATATTATGATATTCGATTATGAAAATATGCTCTGAAACATTGGAATAGGTATATACATCACCACTACCCATGACCAGATCGTCCCAAAAGGCAGCTATCATGGGGTTTGGTCCCAGAGGACCAGGCATTGGATAATTTCTAAAAAGAGCGGTTTCGCTAGCGCCCAGAGCGATATATCCGTTAGAACAGATAGATACCTGATTGTAATCCTCTCCATAAAATCCGAAATCAAATGGTAGGTTCACAGTAACGATGTCTTCCTGATTATTTCCATTGTCATTGAGGGGAACCAGGGTTCCAGTATATGAACCCATTCCAGGTACAATTTCAATCCAATTATAATCGGGAGCCAGAGCGTAGGCCAGATCCTCACTATCGTAACAGAAGTAACCACCAGCATCCGGGCCAGTTGGATCGTCTATGCCAGGTGTTCCAATAGGTAGCAGCAGGGACACCATTTCTACAAATCCATTATCATCAGTAAATTCAACCTGGATGGGGATTTGAACACCCACAGTTACCTGGGTGTTGATGTTAATTTCAAAACTAGAAGCAACATTGTTTGTGGATGCGCCTGGTTCAGCATCCAAAAAGACTGCAACTGAATCAACCAGTTCAAGATTCGGGTCAGAGCAATACAATGTGGCAGTCAAATTACTACTGCCCAGAGTTCCAATATTTTCAGCATGAAGGACCAGATTTGTTACTTCACCAGGATCAAAAGAATATGGTGGAAAACCTGGTTCAGCCAGAGTATGGACCTGTAAATAAGGTGCATAGACATCAAATCTTCTATGATCAGTATATGAGGCGCCTTCAGCACTCACATGTATTGCCACATCATATTTGGCCATCCCTGGATAGTCTGCTGGCAGGGTGAAGGTTTGATCATTCAGGACCACACTGGTACCTGCAGTCAGGCTGGCATAAAAATAATCCACAGGGGGAGCATTCTCACCAGCAACTGTTACAAAAACATTTGTGATAGTTGTAGCAGCATGGTTTGAAAAGGTTAGATCAAACTGAGCTGATTCACCAGGGTTAAGCATGCCATCACTATTACCAACAGTCTCATTGAGTGTGGCTGCATCAATCAAAACAGCAAAATTGTCACTACTTACTGCCACATCGATCTGACGTGGTTTGAAATTATGTTTGGTAGCAGTCAAGGTCATCACAGTTGGTAGAATGTCTGGTAGATCAAGGACCAGCATGCCATCCACATCTGAATAACCGGAGACAAATACATTGTTCCCGGTGAGGGTAACCCAGGCGTTTTCTATGGCATTGTCGAATTCATCCAGAACAGTAATATCCAGATAATGAGCATCATCTGGAATTTGAGCAGCAGCATCCAATTGGATGTTTTGAGGGACACCAGTCCACAATTCAGTTGAAGGATCACCCATAAGGTTATTCCAGTGACTAAAAATTTTCACGTAATCACTTGTTGTGGAGGGATAGGTCTGATTCAGATTCAAACGACCACGTTCGACTGCAGCTCCTGCATAATAAATCTTGTCACTAAAGATACCGTGGTATATACCAACAGATACGCAGTTGTTATATAGGGTGTGGGTTCCAGACGTTGCTGTGCCGACAGCGCCAATGGCACCCTTGGGTACAGAAGTGGTACCTACGCGGAGAAATTGTTCTGAACGAGAATCACCTTGAAAACTACCGGTTCCGCAGGTCAAAATAGTTACGAAGGGCAAATTAGCTCCATTGGTAAGGGATGAAGTATTGCTATTTCCCCATCCACTCATTCCCAACCATCCACGATAGTTAAAGTAGGAAACTCCAGAATTGATTCCCGAAGCAATCTGACTGACAAATGAACCGCCATAGACCTCAAAATTGTCCTGGTATCCATTGGCTTCCAATAACTCGTTGATGTTCCGATTGGTCATGATTGTGGAAAGTCCTGAGGAGGCTTGATCCCCTACCAGAAGTGCCCTGGTGTACCAGTCTGTATCAAAGGTGCTGGGATTCTTTTCATAATTCAAAATCTTGCTGATGATATTGGTAAATTCACTTGTAGACCCAAAAGGGAGTCTTCCAACGAAGGCGTCAGCGATGTAATCTGAACCAGCGAGATGAACATAAGGAAGATCACCTTCACCGTTATAATTTGAGAAATTCTCTATCCAGGTTGGAATGTTAAAGGTTCCACCTGCATCTCCCACCAACACGACAAACTCAGGAGGATTTATCCAGGTATTGTAAGCTGTCTGGATGTAATTTTTAATGGAAGAGTTGGAGGTACCCGTTTGAAGCGTGCTGGCACTGTGGACTTCAAAACCTTTTTCATGTCTCCAATCCAGGAGTGCCTGAAGTACAGTTATCACCGTTGAATTTTCGGGATGAATAAAAAGGATGGAAGGTATTTGATAATTTGGTTCGAGGACCAGGGTTGAATTGGGGACCATGTTATGATAGATAGGTTCAAAAAATCTTGAGATGGGTCGATCTGGGGCTATAAGAGGTTCGCTGTGATTCAAGCTAACTTCCAAACCCTCATAAATACGCAATTCCTTGGTAACGGGGTTGTATTGGAAGGGACTTACTTCAACAGTCACCAGAGTCAGGTCGCGCATTTGGATACGTTCATGAAGAATGAGAGGTGATTGTGGAAACCATGCGTTTTGCTCGTAGATTTCTCTATCAATAGCGAATTCGCCATTACTTGCCTGTGCTTCCAATTGTACTGGTTGAAAGGGTGCAAGATCAACATTGGTTTCGATACGAATGGAGCTGTATGAGATTTCCGCCTGGATATCCCCTGTGGCAGGCACAGCCAGAAGTGTTGAGGTAGTTGGAAGGTCAGGTGCGCCAATGAGGCGTATTTGACCATCCAGATCGGTATTTAGAAAATCATATTCCCCCTGAGTAAAACTAATTCTACCAATTGAAAATTCTGGTGTGGTAGCTTCTAAAGTAGAATGATTTGCATCGAATGACTTCAGATTCAGGTGTGAGCGTTCAGAGACTGGATTGCTGGCGGCGAATAGACCACCTATTATTCCAAATGTGACAATTATACTCAGGATTCTTTTATACATGGTTTACCTTTCTATACATTCCTCAATTCGGACAATATACAAGATGGCACCACTTGCTGGTATGCAAGCAATCTAACAATTTGATAAATGCCACAGACCAAGGAGTGGGCATGATTCCTGGTGCTTTGGGACCTGAACCAGGAGCGAGAAGATTTTAGGAAATCTGTGAGCAGGGAATTCAGCCAGGCTGAAGTCTTTTGTATAGACCATTAAAAAGACAAAATAGCCCCATTTCCAGGGGCTAATTCATGGCCAAAACCTTTGATCTGTATAAATCTTGCTGAGGTAACTAAACCTGTTTTCAATGAGTGCAGCGAATCAAACAGGTTTCAGTCTTTAGGATCAGATTGAAACCAATTTAATGGTCGCGGTACTCCTCTGGAAATTGGTTGGGTGAAATCTATTTCAGCATAGTGACCTTTTGTATATGCTGGGAACCTGCGCTTTCAATTCTCACGAGATAAACCCCTGATGACAACGATTCAGTCCTAAGGGCATATCGATGAGAGCCCGCATTCAATAAGGACATCTCCCGGCTAAGCACTTTTCGACCTAACAAATCATAAACTTCCAGATTTACGTCACCAGCCTGAAGCAATGTGAAAGGAATTGTTGTCGATCCGTTAAATGGATTGGGATAAGCTGGCCCTACTTCAAATCGTGTTGGTTTTTGACCTTCACTCTCAACTGAAGCCCAGAACAAATCAGGTGGGTTCGTGGTGAAACGAATAATGCGACCTGCCTCTAGCACCGATGCTCCAGGAGCATAGTTTCTGGCATATACATACATGAGGCCATCGTTCTGATCCGGGGATTCTATACCAACTGTGCTAAAATTGTTGATTTGATCCACATCGTTCACCTCATAGTACTGAAACTCGATCACACCATTTCCATCATCTGCCACCAGAGTGCCGGCGGGATCATGCAAAATGAGTTGGAATGTTTCCAGGAAACTCCGATCACCAAATCCATTCCAGACCTCATGCCATTCAATAATAAACTGCTGATTGGCTTGATCGTGGAAGGTATACAGATCGATGGGTCGGCCGACTTCCTGACCGTTTACCAGTGTATCATTGTCCAGATCATCCCAGAATGGTGCCATCATGGCATCAGGACCCAGGGGCATGGGTATGGACCAGTTACGGAAATAATTGATGTAATCCTCTCCCAGGGATGCCCATCCATTGGAGTTAATAGTGAGCACATCATAGTCGGTGTCATAATACCTGAAAGAAAATGGAAGCGTCACAATTTCATGATCATCATCATCAAGAGAGTAATGCTGAGCACCACTTTCACTTGAAAGATCTGTCCAACTATAAGTTGGAAGTTCATCATATTCGCTGTCAGTATTATCATAGGCCCAATAGCCATCATTTTGGTTGGGCGGTGTGGGATCGCTGCTGTTTTCGGAACCAATAATCACCATAAATTGTCTGTGATAGAATGGATCGGTCTGTCCATCCAGACGAAAATCGAAGCTCAGCGGTAAACGACTTCCATGGGCTACCTCGTCTAAGGAGCCTGTGAAACTGTTATCAGAGAAGGCCAAACCACCCTCACTATCCACCGTTGCTGTACCAGTAACATCATCGAGCGTAGCGAATTCTGCTGCACTGGTCATGGTGATATGCAGGGTTGATCCAGCAGCCTCCAAACCCTGAAAGCGACCGCTTAAACTCAAGATAAATGCGGCACCAGGAAGTGGTCTTATATGACCATCGAAACTGATTGACAGGTCAGGGGCAACAACACTCACTGGGATAGCTAGGGGTGAAGTAATGCCTGCAATTTCCACATCAATGACTATTTCTCGATTAACGAGCTGAATCAAAGGTGCTGTGGTAGCTGCAGTACTTATTGTCCCACCTGAGGGTATAGAATAATCTCCCAGTATGGCTGAATATTCTCCATCTGGAGAGCTAAGGTTAAGAGAAACAGAGACTGACGCTGTCCCATAATTATGGAATTGTGGTGTCCATTGTGTCATACCGACATGAACGTTTTCCAGCATTCCGGCAAAGGCGACGCCGTTTCCTGCAACAGGTATTACCTCAACAGTGACAGGAGTATGTCCAGGGCTATTCAGTGTGATTTCAAGGGGCTCTGAGGGATGATCAGCATCATAAAATGAACTCCCATCGAAACGATATATTTTAATCTGCCCATCTGTCCACCTTCCTGAACCAACGAGTTCATTATTCTGTCTTAAAGCGAAGACACCCTCTTGCAGATCAGATCGGTTTAAGGTGATGAGTCCATCATCCCAGGTTACTTCTCCAAAATCGGCAGCATCGAGGGTAATGGGTTCTGGGTTGAGCAACCACACAGGTAAACTTGGATCTCCCAAGATATTATAAGTGTGGTAATAAAATTCAGCCATTTCTCCTGGACCTAATTCATTGACGAACTCGTCAAGAAAACCAAATTTTGAGGCAACCAGGGCGGGACCCAATTCATCTACATGCCCTTCCATAAGTGCATCCCATAATTTGGAATTTAGGGCATTATTAAATTTTGTGCGCGTGTGCAAGTCAGAGGGTGCTACGACTGCCACGGCGCCTGCCGGGACGGATACACTACCCTGGGTAAGCAGAGCCTCACAAAAGGAGGGGTCAATACTACTGTCAAATTTACCGGTACCACAAACAAAGCTGAATACGATAGGTAACTTGTTCCCATTGTTCAAAGCACCATCATCAAAATCAATGACATGAAAATGAGGAAAATGCCAGCCATGAGCATCTCCCCAACCGCGATAATTCACAATCCCAACACCATCATTCCAGGTATTGAGAATCTGTTCGGGTCCTGTGGTTGGAGGATAAAAAACAGTATCTACATTGGAATATCCGAAATCCAACAATTCATCATGGAGCCAAAGGGAGGTCCATACTGGTGTAAGTATAGTTCCTGTATCTGCATAATTTCCTGCTGTAACCAGAGCTCGTTCCAGATAGCCAGATTCAATGTCAGGTGTCTGTGAATAAGTGATGGTTCTGGCGATAACTTTGGCTAATTCCTGGGCGGTATCCACTGGCCAGCGTCCAATAAACGCCTCAGGGAAATAATCATCAGGACCTCCATCTATTAAGACATAGGGTAAATCAGAAACATCATTTTCCGGTCCATAACTGAAGGCAGGTAAGGCATAGGCGTCATCGACGTCCCCAATAAGGAGCACGTATTCCAGAGAATTTTCAGCGTAGAAGTCAGCGATAAATTCCCGAATTTCTGTGGTGGTGTTACCTGTTTCTGAAAGTGGAGCCATGGTGACGCGAAATCCCTGTTGCTCCTTCAGTACTCTGAAAGGCTCCAAATAAGGATTCAATAATGCTGCATCCGCAGCAATAATAAGAAAATCACCGCGCTGGTATGAATCCCAATTATAGCGTCCCTGAACAGAGGGATAGTTTTCCATGAGATTTTTGAAAGCCAGGGGTCCCGATGCTGAAAATGCGAAGGTTCCAAGCAGGAGGCTAATAAAAGTTTTCTGTAAAATTCTGTACATATATTGGCTCTCTATTTCTTAAAGATCATCTATAGTTTATTCATTAACATGAGTTTACGTGTGACTGATTGCTGCGAATCATGGATACGGATAAAGTAAATTCCTGTGCTCACTTGATGACCCAGCATATCCTGTCCCTTCCAGATCCAGGAATTCATCCCGGCTGAGCTGGATAGCTTTTCGGCAAATACTTCACGACCTCGGATATCGAAGACGCTGATGGACACGATATCGGCCTGGGGGATCTCAAACTCGAGACGTGTTTCAACCTGGAAAGGATTCGGTGAAGCAGATAGTGATAACTTGAATTGCCTGGTTGAGGATTGGGTCTGGCGCTCGCTGATATGTGGGTCAATGCCCACTAATTCCATATCTGTCATGAAAACACTCAGGGAATCAATTTCCCAACCGCGGAATGCTACTGTGGAGTCTGTTTTCATTTTCAATTTCAGCCGACCTGAAGCAGGCAGATCTCCATCCACAAAGAAAGTTTGGGAGTGATTGGTAAAATTTTGATCAGACCATTGTTTTTGTATAAGTCTTTCTGATTCATCACTACTCCATATCTCAACAGAGAGCGTATCAACATGCCACTCAACTTCGTAGGCATGGGTAATATGGATTCCCAAACGTTTGGCATCCACCACACTGGACATATCCAAATCCATTACCATCTCGGATTCCAGACCCACATCATAAAAAAGATTTGGTTGGGACTTTAGCTTGCTGTCCTCGCTGAACCATTCTCCGGCATTCACCTGCCAACCACTAAGGTCATCAAAGCCAGTACTATAAATGGTGGTAGGTTGGGCTGGGAGATCCACGGAAAGTGATAAATCCTGATCTGTGGTAAAGGGTCGCAAATCATATGCATGAATTTCAGGGAAATAACCTGGAGATGTAACTTGAATATTTATCTCATTGCCCTGCCAGTTAATGGTATTTAAGCCCACATTCACCTCGAGAGTATCCCTCATGAATTGATCCCAGACGATGACTTGATATGTCCCTTCCTGAACAAGATCCATGTGAATTGTGTGCAGAGGAGCTGGATTCAGGCTAAAGTCCAGAATGCTGGCATAACTTTCACTGGTAAGAATTGCTGCAACTGTATCTGCCTCGAAACCAGGTGCAGAGGCAATAACACGATACGTCCCCTGTCCAAGAAGACGACGATAGCGACCAAAGCCATCAGTGACTCTAGGCTGCATCATAAGCCCTTCCAGAGGCGTCAGGCTACCGTCCACATTCAGCTTGGCGAGCTGGATCTGAGCACCTTCCAGGGCGAAGCCATCGGAGGCATCGCTAACAATTCCCGTAATGAGGGCTTTGCTCTCAGGTGATCTACCAAAAGCCCTGTCCATAAGAAAAAAGAGACCTTCCAGGTTACGATCTATCGTGTCATCAATAATGTCGGCATTGGGTTGAAGATTATTGGTTCCCACTTCAATTAAGAATTGAATCGCACCAGTCTGGGTATAAAACCAATCATGGGCATTCCCCCGCTGGGTTTTACCGGGGGTGACAGAATAATTTCCATCTCTGGATTCATTGATCACCCGTTCTGACAGGGTGGTAGCCAGACTACTCATAATGTCGATATCTGGTGGAAATTTGGTCTCTTCCCACTGCCAGGAGTAGTAGATAATCTCAGGTGTACCAGAACGAGCAGAATGATAGGCAACAGAAAGTAGAAATTTCTCCTGTCGAGCCAGGTCTGCTATGGCTCTGGTTTCAGACTCTGAAAAAGCTGAGGCTCCCCGATAATAGTCATAGTCATCGACTTCATAAGCATCGCCAAAAATCCAGTTGAAATCATAATTTCGATTAAAGTCCACGCCATCGATATCGAAACCAATCCCTTCAACATAGTCAAATATACCATTGCCATTGTTGTCGGTTTTATTCTTACGATAGGTGACATCAAGACCGTCATGGACCACTCTCAAACCCTCGGGATTGTAGCTGGGGACCACCCACACCTCCAGATTCTGAAGGATCGATGCCACATGAGAATTCATGGCATCAAAACCGTGGAGGAGGCTATCAACCAGACCGATGGTGATTTCTACACCGAGAATTTCTTCAGCATGACATTGCCCCAGAAACAACAATGCCGGCTCATCCTCATCCATTGTGGGATTATCAGATAATTTGATGGCATAAATGGGTAGATCCTCGTTGTTGGATCGACCGATTTCACGCACATCAAGGATGGCATTGTAGGCAGGGATTTGCTGAATCGAGTCCATATAGGCTACGATTTCTTCATAGGTGTGGTATCTCGTATCAATAACTGATTCTCTCAGGAATGATTGCGAGCTTACACACGTAGCATAGAGGAGAAGTGCGATACTCAGTAGGTTGCGGATGACGTGTGGCATGAATATGATTTCCAGGAGCTCTGTGATTATTTAACAAACATTACTTTTTGGGTGTGCAATTGAGTTCCCGAAACAACGGAAACCATATATACGCCACTACTCAGGTCCAACCCAAATCGATTCTGCCCATTCCAGGTATAGGTATGGACGGCCTGGTTACTCAGAGTTTCATGGAGAATTTCCCGTCCTTTCAGATCGTAGATATACAGATCCAGGCTGGTGCCTATCATATTCTCAATAGGTATGCTCACTGCACCATTGAAGGGATTTGGATAGGCGGAACCGACCTTAAACTCCTGAGCCACAACGACTTCATCCACAGAGACAGGCATTTGACCACTATAGGCCTGGGCATAAATGTTGGTTAACTCCGTTTTACCTGAGGAGCGCATATCCTGCCAGACGATGATGTAGGTCAAAGAATCAGGATTGCTGCTTGCAAAAGGTAAAATCTGAGGCTGCATTTGATTCAGGACTGATGTGGAAACTGGAACTCCTTCAGCAGCATGACCACGACTATCTGGATGGGAATCATAGAAGTATAAATCTGAATGAATACCACCTCGAATATCCTCCCAGGCCACCAGGTAACGTGAACCATTTATGGTCCGTAATGCAGGAGCTTTATTTTCGGTTGTCAGAGTGGTTATTTGTTCTGCTGCCGTATCAGTTGTGAGGTTTTTTACATAGATATCATGTTGAAAACCATCATAATCCTGCCAGGCGGCATATAGTATTGAGCTATTATCATCGGCAAAACTCAAGGCCAGATTAGTTTGGTCACCAAACTGGTTACTGATCAGTTGTTCGGTACCAAGGTTTCCATCACTATCAATACTCACCGCGTAAAGATCTACGCTACTTTCAATAATGTTCCGGTGATCTTCCCAACCCACAGTAATCATATCTGTTTCAGGATCGTATGCGGCAATTGAACTTCGTTGAGATCCTGTTGCTTCTGTCACTGATTCAGTCCAAAGCGTACTACCATCTTGTAATAACTTGGAGATGTAAGTTTTGGTCCCTTCAACCGTTTCAGATTCCCAGATGTAGATGACCGTAGAATCAGCCATAGCTATTGCGCTGGTGACGTAGGTATCACCACTTATATCTGGAGGTCCAATCTCAAGGCCTCCCTCGGCCCATTGCGTAGCCCCAGTGATATCATATTTTTGTGCAAATAGACGTAATCCAACAAAAAATATGTCTTCTGTCCAGAAATAGTAAAGAAAACCATCAGCACTGGTAACCATTTTGGGCTTGAATTGACCCAGGATAGCGTTGGGGTTCACCTGGAGTCCATCTGAAGGCCAGGTTGGGACCAGATCATCTCCTACATGCTGGACAAACAGGATTTCTGTTCCTGTGGAAATATTCGAATAGGCAACATAAGCTCCGCCTTCATTATCTGGGGCAATGATTGGATTTAATTGTTGATCATTGCCGGAAAGTGGCAGTCCATCCATGGTATGCTGGATCGAGGCATTTTGATCCATAACTTGAGCCATGGCGACTGAACCTGTGCCAGCCCAGCGATTGTCCTGCCAGAAGATCAAGGCATCATTGTCACCCCAGGTGAGTGCCTGAAATTTGCTGGCATCTCCATCGATACCAAAAAAGAATTCAGAACCATCAACATCCCAGGCTTGACTACCATCCAACCGGACATGTTGGGCTGTGATTCCAATACTACCTGTCGATGCATTTGACCATACTACGAGAGCCCCTTCATTTCCATCGGTACGGACAAGACCACCATTCTGATATTTTTTACCTGAGGTTAAAGCAATACCATCCACTTCATATCCCATACTGCCATCGGCGTTGACGTACTGAAGAAAAATATCTGACTGTGGATATCCACCATTGCGTTCATCCAGCCAGGTTACATATACACCTCCTGCATCACCCAGAGTGAAGCGAGGTTGGAGTTGTTTGAGTGTGGCTTCCACCACAGGTATTCCGCCATCGGCCCAGACTGGTGAACCAGAGAAATCCAGGCTCTGCATAAAGATATCTGGGTCTTGAGGATTATTTCGAAAATCCTGCCAGACATAGTAAATGCGATCAGTTCCATTGGATTTGACACGACTAAAGCTTTGTTCTGATGGCAAGTTGGTAAGCGCGATGCCATCTATTGCCCAAACTGGAGCTCCGTTGAGATCCAGAAGTTGTGAAAAGATATCGGTTTTAATATTATTACGGTTGTCCAACCATGAGACAGCAACCCTGTCTCCGTCAGCGGGTGCAACCTTGGGATATACCTGATCAGAGACATTCCCGCAAACCAGGATGCCATTTTCGCCCCAGAGACCTGTAAAATTCACATCTAGTCTTTGTCCATAAATATCTGGGTCGTTGGTATCTCGGGTATCACGCCAGACCACGACAACTTCACTGCCACTGGTTTCAATACTATGATTTGACTGGGTCCCGGAGGCATTCACCACAGGCAGACCGTTGGTACCACCTGAAGCAAGTGGGCCTGAGGCGGTTAAGACGGTTCCAAAAATATCGCCTGATTCAGAAAGAGAGCCATCATCCCAGATGACGTAAGCCACGCCAGTTGCACCTCTGGCCATATTGGCAGATTGCTGTGATCCAGCATTCACTGCGATTGGAACTCCGGCTGGATCCCAGGATAAATTTCCATCTGCGTCTAGATGTTGGGCATAGACATCGCCATATTCATCATCGCGATAATCAATCCACGCTAAAAATGCACCACCTGATCCATCTGAAACCAGCACTGGATCTTCCTGACGACCATCTGCTATGGTGGCACGGATACCAGTATCACCCCAGAGCATGGTCCCAGTGGTATCTATTTTCTGGACATAGACATCACGATCCCCTGTGCGTGTATCGGACCAGCCAAAAATCATTTCCCCTGAAGCTCCCACGTCACCAGTACGCTGCCATTCAATATGGACGCCCTGGCGAACAGGAACTCCATTCTCAATCCACTGGAATTCTCCGGTTGCAAACACACTTCCCACAGTCAGAAGTAAAAATAAAAATCTCATTATATATATACCTTCTCTTCAGGTTTAATAGAAGTCAAAAACTCCACATCAATTATGGTTCATTTATAACATTGATAGTTTCAATTAATAGTATCAAATCAATAACGTCAACGCGTTCATCGGCAGATATATCTGCCTGGTTAAATTGTGGCTCACTCATTTCCTCAACCAGGAGGATAAAGTCAAATAATTCTGTTACATCCTGGATATTTACCAGATAATCCCCGTTTATATCACCAAAAGGAGTCTCTCCAAAGACAACATCCAGGGCAATATTAATCACAGTTTCAGGGGCATTTGGAGCGGTGGTCGTCACAAGGAGTGAGGTCTCATATGATCCTGCAGCACTATTGCGAGGTTGAATATCTATGATAAAAGACGTGCTTTCACCAGGATTGACAACATTGGTCCAACCACTAGCAGAAAACCAGCGTGTGGGTGGTAGTATTTCAACTGCAGCACCTGACTCAATAGGTGTTGTGGAATTATGACGTACCGTTAAACCAAAGGTTCGATCTGAATTCTGTAAGCCAATTGTTGAGCTGGCAACGATTTCACCGACATCTTCGTATTGATACTTAATTGTTCCGTAAGCATCTAGAATCACTTGAAATGAGTAGAAAGAATCTGTACTAAACTTGGGGAAATCTCTCCAGGTCATAATACACTGGTCAAATCCGTTACTCCAGAAATAGAAGGTTCCCTGCGGACCATTATCATTGTTCATATCATCCCACCAGGGGGCTAATAGAGAATTAGGGGCGGAACTGGATGGCAGACGTATATTATACCAGGGTGAATGAAAACCTTCGAAGGTGATGGTTCCATTACTGCCCATATAGCCCACTGAATAGGCATCATCATAGAGGGGAAATTCAAAGCCTAAATCAACTGGCACTGTGCAATCATCGAACTCCTCAGACTGATAGGGAACCCGATTGGACTCATTTTCAATATCGATCCAGCCATATTCAGGACCATCTTCATCGTTGTTATCTTTCCAGCTGTAGCCGTAGACATCACTGCCTTCCCTGAGTACGGATGCACTTCCAGGAGCGTCAGGAGTATATTTGGTGATTGTGGGATCAATTGGTTGGCTCACAACTGGCTCTAGAAGCAGATCCGAAACCACACTAATTTCGTATATGAGAGGTGACTCTCCCACATTTGAGATGATAATCGAATCTCTGGCATTACTCCAGGGAACCTGCTCAAAGTTTAAGCTTGTCGAGCTAAATGATATTTGAGAATCGCCAAGACGCTCACCACGATCCGTAGTGAACAGAATTGCTGTGCCAGCACTGAATTCTCCAAGGCTGGGCTCAGTTATGTTATTGTAAGAAGCCTGTATCCCGGTTTCAGAATCAGGGGATTCGATCCCAATAGTTGAGAAATTGGATGAAATATCAATATTGTCGAAATTCAGGTATTGAAATTTGATATCATTTTCACCGGTATCTGTGGGATTTCCTGTACTTCCATAGATAACAAGTTGAAAGCTTATCTCGTTAAAATAAAACAGGGATCTCATCCTGCTCCATTCGATAATAAAAATATCATTCACTTCATCGTGCTTGTAATAAACTGCACCAGGAACCGTAATCAGGTCATCCCAGAATGGGGCTAACATGGCAGTCGGTCCAATAGGTGACGGGATAGTCCTGTTATGAAAGTTTACCACAGATTGGTCACCAAAAGCGGCCCAGCCGTTTGAGCACACCGTGATTTGGTCAAAGGCAGTCCCATAATAATTTACCGTGAAGGGCAGATTGAGGGTGCTTGAAGCATCATCTTCTTCCCAGATGTCATATATGTTTACAGTGCTGCCATCCCCACCCAATTGGGTATCAATTTCCATCCAATCATATGTCGGTGCCTTTGAATAGTTTAAATCGAAATTATCAAACATGCGGTAGCCGTAGCTATCCGCCTGTGAAGGTCCGAAGCGATTTGCACCCTCTAATTGGATGATATAATCCAGTGTGTCAAACTGGCTCTCCTGGGCACATTCAAATCTTAAGGTAATTTGTTCACCAGGAAAGAGGAGCTCATCAAATAAGATCTCCATCGTTTCAGAAGTCATGGCCGACCCATCCATGTCAATGGAGGGACAGGTCAATGATCCCGGAGTGAAGGTGACAAATTCTGAAGCCAGTGGTGTAATCGTCAGTTCTTGCGAGGACACGCCACCTGTGTTTAGCAATTCCAGCTCTATTTCAGCTGATTCGCCCATGAGTAAAGCGCCAGTGACAACATTTATTGCCTGCACGCTTAACAGTGGTGCCTGGACTGTTAAAAATTTCTGCCAGGTCCAGGCGATTTCATCAATCAGAATTTCTAGCTCCATGGTTAGGGGTGTGCCATGTTCTAGAGCTGGAATGTTTATGATGATTGGATCCAGGTCAAATGTTGACAGTGCTGATATGCTATCCACTAAAATAGTTTCATCAAAAATAAAACCAGGAGACAACGATGAAAAAGTTAGTTCCACATTGTCTAAAGTGAGTCCGGGGTTGTCCAGGGAAAGCAGAATAGTTGAGCTATTTCCAGCAACCGGTTGTCCTCCCCCTTCAAGTGTCCACTCGACTAATTCCAGAGGGTTGTTTTCATACGTTATGGGAATGGTTGCCAAATAAGGCAGCAGATTTTTACCAGTTACGGTAAGATTTATTTCTTCGGAACCTTCAGCCACAAAGGGCAAATCAATTTGACCACTTGCATCAGTATATCCACCCCAGGCGTTTTCTAGATTATTGAGGGCTACATAGGCTCCGGCTACACCTTCCCCTAAGGCATCGCTTACTGAAATTGAAGTGAAATTTTCACCTGTATCTAGTGTATCAATATGCTCTACACTAAGATTTTGGGGAACAGTAGTCCACAATTGCATACCTGGATCACCCAGTAAATTGTAGACATGGTGGTAAAACTCAGGTGTCTGGTCAAAGGGAAAGTAGGTATTTTGGTGGTAATTACGCCAGAGTTCAAATTTACCATTCCAGAGCGCATCTCCCAGAGTGGTGAGTCCTTGATCGAAAATTCCAGAATAGATGCCAATATCGATAACATTGTTGAATTGGGTATGGGTGTAAAGTTCGCTGGGACCGAAAAATGCGACAGCACCATTGGGAACTGAAACGGTTCCAACCCGTGTCCAAGCTTCACCGAAACAGGGGTCCTCAGTTCCAGCTGCAAAATTACCCCCGCCACATACAACCGAGGTGATGATTGGGGTTCTAGCTCCTGAATGAATCAGATTGTAAATATCATGATTGACAAAATCTGGACCAAACCATCCGTTGTACATTCCAAAACCGCGATAATTAACAAACCCCACACCAGCATTGATGGGGTTAGCAATGTTGGAAGTACTGGACACGCCTGGGTGGTAAGCCGTGTAGACCTCATTAAAACCTTTTTCAATCAATTTATCAGCAACCCACTCCTTGGTGGCCTGGGCTGAAGCTGCACCCCAGGTCGTGGATATCATGAGCGCACGCTGGAACCAGTCCGTGTTCTCCATGTAGGGGCTACTTTCATAGGCTACAATTTTTGATGTAAATGCAATTAACTCTGAAACAGTATCCACAGAAAGACGACCCACCATGAGCTCGGGAAAGGAATCATCCCCTTCCAGAAGGGCATATGGATGATCGGTAACCAGATTGTCACCCTGGGGATTTTGAATATAATGACCGGGAATTCCCTGATCTTCATCGCCAACAATGACCAGATAATCTGGACGACTTTCCCAGGTATCCCAGGCGGTCTGAATATATGCTTTTATTGCACTGGCTGAATTCCCCGTCGTGGCGGTTCCCACAATAGTGACCTGGTAACCCATGCGTAATTTCCAGTCAGCAAAATACTGGATGTAAAGCTCAAACTGGGGTGGTGTGACGATGAGATAATGACCCCTGCTGGCAAACTGTTCCTCAGGGAGTGTCACGGATCGGATACCACCGTCATCGGTGACCTGAGCAGCATCGGCAAGTTCCACACCTTGAATCTCAAATTGAATCGTACTGGGAACCTCTGGTGAATGTGTGGATCCATTTAATGTCACGGGGCGCACAGTAATGGGCAAATAAACCTGACCCTTAATTTGCATGGTTTCACCAGCCAGAATATCGACGACTTGTGATCTGGAAGTACGCTCCCAGTCATAGACAGCAATCTCAACAGCCTGCATATCTGAATCCAGATGACCTGCGGGTGTCGCCTTTAGAGATAAGCCCGCTAGACTATAGTCATTTCGAATGACATTTGAAATATTTGGGGTGATATCTTGAGCGATAGGAACAAAAATTGTGAGCATAGGTAAAGCTGCATCGCCGGGACCACCGGCTACACCATACCCATAATTATGAAATGATTCAGGTTGCTCCAACATGGAGCGCCATTGGGCTTCACTGACATGTTGAAAGTCCAGATCGACCTGCACACCGCCAGCAGTCGAGGTGAGGTTCATCGAGGGGCGTATTAAATCAGCAGCTCCCAAAGAATTGAGAGCCAGAAGAAGGGTCAGTATGGTGTAGAGGGATTTTCGCATTTATTACCTATTTTCGATGTGGTAGCGTTTAATCCCCTCTCGTGTTGCTGCATGAATCATATCATCAGAAATAAATGTAGAGTAGGTGTACCCCGCATCAATCGCCTGATCAACTTTGGGTGTCCCTGGATCACTCAAATCGACCAGAAACATTCCATTTTCCCCACAACTCAAAACTGCCAGATCATTCCACATACTTATATGTTTTACCCAGCCCCCAACCTCAACATCAGCGAGATGGGTCAAACTGCTATCCCCTGCACCTATTGAAAGTATTTCCATGCCTGCCCAATTGTCAGCAACCAGCAGGTAATTGTCATAAAGCTTCACTTCAAGTGCCTCACCGCCAGTATCAATTACTCCTAGTGTGTCACAGTGATCATGTTCAATACGATATAATCCAACACCCAATTCACCATGGGAAGAAGCCACAAGCGATCCTTGGGCGTCGATTCCATAATTTTTAGCACCGGTATACTTCTTAATCGTATTAGCCTCCCAATAATAATAGCCTTCCAAACCATCTGTAAATCGATTCAAGAAGGTGAATCTCAACCCATCTCCTATATCCGTATCTGTATTGTATAGTACGAGAAGGCTGTCATTCACCCTGGCTGAGGCCATGTCTCGGGTATTTTGGTCACCAAAATGTTCTGACTCCCAAATAAGGACACTTGGAAATTTGATATAGACTGAATCGAAACCACTCAAATCACTGCTAAGTTGTCTGAGATATCCTTGATCTTTACTCACAGAAAGGATCAATTTGTACTCTGGTTCAACCCTTAAAGCGGTAGCTGAGGCACTCCCGAACTGATGATTGAATATCTTGCTGACTACGCCATTATCATCTTCCCATATCTGCGTACCAGCTGCTGAGGCGGCGACGAAAATTTTATTTCCATAGGCTGAGACGTCCCGGGCATAGCCACCCGTTTCAATCACATCAACAAGTGTTACTGTGGCAGCAGTCATGGTATCAATGGGATCTGGCTTTAAACAGGCCGTCAGCATTAGGGTCAATAAGATTACAGATGCTAGTAGAATTATTCTTTTCATGTGCTTAACGTAACTCATCTTTTCTTAAAATTAAAAGTACATGTCTATAACGGATTTGAATCCAAAGCTAACACCAAACCAGTATCTCGAAAAGGATTTGAGCTCTTGAACCGCTGGATCACTGGAGTCCACACGGCGTTCACGATAGCCTGCGAAAGGCTCCACGAGAAATGGTCCATTGAGGTTTGGCAATACGGTGAACTCAATGCGGACTTCATCCTGATAACGTCCAGCATGAAGCGGATCATCATTTTGTTCACTCTCATAGGCTCGCTGGTCATATCTACCTGCAAGGCGAAGTCTATGTTTACCTGGCATCTTCAGAGTCATTGAGGGTCTAATATTCAAATATTTATAGGAACGATCCCTGTTGTCAAAGTCGTTATGATTGTCAGCAACTCCGTATTGAAACTCAGTAACCAGGGATAGTACCTTAAACTGCCTCACCACCAATTTGAGATCTCCTTCCAACATCTTCATATCATAATGTGAAAAGGGTGCCTGATATATCTCGTTGCGGACAGTTATGCGATATTCTATTGTATTCTTTTTGCTCACACGGTGTTGTAATCCCAGCCAAATCCGATCCGTACCGAAATTGCATACCTCACGACTAGATAGGAGCGTTCTAACATCTCGAAACAAATAATTTCTCAAATAATATTCAGGTAAGATCCAGTAGCCCATGTCGAGGTAGCGATATTTTCCCAGAGACTGCCGGATGCCCATGGAATAACTCTGGTAACTTCGTTCAGGGATATCCTGGTAGTAATGATGATTTAATTGAAGATTGAATCTTGTCTTCCGACCAGCAAACAAACGCGGTGAATAGTTCAATTTTCCAGTGAAGGAAACCACGTTACTGGAGGAATAGGTAATTCCATTCAGGTAATCTGAATCCTGACCCGCTTTTAGAATTTCTACTGATGAAAGATTGAGGGGGTTGCTCTGGAAATTGGGTTGGACTCCCAACTCATAGAATACTGGGGCTGCCAGCTTCTGAAAAAAGCTCTGTGAGAATAATTGCCCGAACAGGAGTGCTATAAGGAGTAAACGTCGCACTAGTCTCCAATAATCTGATTTAACTTGATAAAGACCTGCCGATCCTTATCCATCAGTCTGAGCTTTATTTCGTGCATGCCTTTACCCAGCTTAACATCGCAACTACGCCAGCTACCTGGAACAACTCCATTTTGACCATCTACAGTTGTGACTTCAGAGCGATCGGTTGAGAAATAGTATGTGCCAACAACTTTACCATTATCCAGAACCTGAATGCGGTAATCTTCCTCACGTCCCATTTGTGGGCCAAAACCCAATCGACTGGTTATCTCTAAGTTGACAGGACCTTCCATGGTCACAAAAAGCGGGTGACCTTTGGTCATGGAATAATAGCTGAGACGTTTGTCATTGGATATGAGCTTGATAGGCTCTTCTTCAGAAAGTGCATCAATACGTTTTTTCTTACCCCTGGGAGCGTTACTGTCCTCAAGAACGCGAACAACAATGCGCTCTCCACGCTTCTTGGGACGAATGGTCACTTCGTTCACCCCGGCAGGAACACTGATATAATCAACAGCAGATTTACTAAAGTAATGATTGGGATGTTGGGGTGATTTAACACCTTTGCTATACTTCTGTTGGTGATTCACCTGGAGTGGTTGATTCCCATTGAGCTGGACTTCAAAACCAAATGATTTTGATTTGCCTTTCTTACTACTGAGTACGGCGCGGGAATAAATTTTTATCCTCTGGGGTCCATTGACTTTATAGACGAGGGATTGACCATCCAGGGTGTAGTAGGAACTACGATTCCCTGAAACAATCAGGATGTCACGTTGTTTTTTCGCATCATGTGGCTTTATAACGCCAGCAAATGCACTACTCAGAATCAAGGTCAGAAGGATCAGTTTTTTAAACATAGGAGTCCGGTTCGTATTTTTCTAAATGATGTTTAATCTTACGTTTACTATTCAGACCTACGGTAACCACCATCACTAGCAACAGCGCCAAAGCCAGGGCGGTAGTCCAGGGATTGTATCTTTCGCTGGCATAGAATGAACCGACACCAAGTTCTGGGGTGGGTGTGGCTGCATAAGGATAATCAAATTGGTCAAACATGGAACGAATGTTGAGCACATGAATGACAGGTACTCCCTCACGACCAAATTTCGCCATGACTCCGCCATTACGCATGGATTCGAACTGCATGCGTTCTGTTAAACCAGGGGGAATCAACCGCACGTAAGCTGCATCACCAAGCACAGCGGCACCACCACCCACATTTATAAATGCTTTGTACTCATCGATTGGTCCGTTGGCACTAAATAAATCCATACGACGCTGTACTGCGTTGGCCAAGTCTTCGCTGTTAATGAAATCAACCCCATTTCTAGAGATGGTTTCCTGGATGAGTTCACGACCTCGGGGACTCAACCGTCGTCCCACGTCAGAACCTCCACCCATACTTGCAGCACTGGATTTGAAAGATATAATTGAGGTGTCATAGAGGACCTTTTCCATATCCAACCAGGTGAAATCCTCAATATTAGCACCCCACTGGGAGGCACCCACCGAAGCCAGGATATGTGGCACAAGCCCCAGTTCCTCAAGAGCGCAAACAACAGCTAAATTTCCACCTGGCATGGAGCCGGTCAAGGTCACGGCGACTTTGTCACCTTCTGAAACACCTGCACGGGTAAGATAATCCACAATCATGGCAGCAACATTGGGGTCAAGGACTGATATTTTGGCATCCAGATCACCCTCATCTGTGGTGATGTAGGTAAACTGCCGACCGATTAAGCCAGTTTCATTGGGATCGTTGATATCATCCATAAATACGGCGGCTTCACCACGACTATCTTTTAAGATCTGCATGGCATTGACCATACGCTGGGCTGCAGCAATTTTCACATCATAGGCAGGTTGACGGGTTTCGACTGTCAGGGAACTGGCGGTGTAAAAGACTACCAGGGAAATGATAGCCATGGCTACCAAAACTTCTGCACGCTGTATGGCTGGCCTAAACATGAATCACCCCGCCACTGATAAGCATGACTGCCAATTGTACTATGCTGGCAGTGATGAGAATAACACTCAAGGTTCTCACAATCCCCTGACGATCCATCCAGGAAGCTATCAACCCGGGGATGATATAACCAATGGTATAAAAATCCCAACCGAGAGCCTGGAATTCCACTGCCAGATAATTTCTGGAGATATAGCCGAAGAAGAATCCCAAAAGGAGTGAAAGTACCAAACGGCGTTTCCCATAGATCAACAGGAATTGCGATAACCCCTGGACAATCAGAAAAACCAGAATTGAAATGGTGAATGTGGCAATAACTCGTAATGGATCGTGGAGGTACATGGCGATATAACCAGGCACGATAATGCCACCTGCTGTTACCCCTAGCCATTCTGTCAACCAGAGACTCAGTATGATGCCCAACCCGATGGCAATTTCTATCATTTATGAACCCGATATTTTTTTAATTCATCAAGTATTTGAAAACCACTCCCAACAATATTACCAATTCCAAAAATCAGCGTATTACCTTTTTGTGAAAGTAATTTTTTAACGAATACGGCTGCACTTTGATTTTCTGAAAACTGTTCAACTCGGCCCTTCACTTTGGAAAAGTACGGCTTTTCAAATCGTTCCATTTTATCACCACGAACAAAAAGAGAATCTGGCTCTATATCATCGAGAATCAGCTCCAATAACTGTGAGCTGCGATTTACACGATCAGAGCGGGTATTCAAAAAGGCACAAGTATGCTCATGATCAAGACTAGGATGCTCCTTGATCATATTCCAAATCGTTTTGGTAGACTGTGGATCGTTGGCCGCAAAGGCATTCACCAGAGAGAAATGGCGTCCATCCATTTCCAGATCCCAGATCCGTAGGGCTCCAGGGTCAGGCTGAGCTTTGCGCATACCATCCAAAGCTTGTTCTCTTGCAATACCAAGGGATTCACAGACAGCCAGGGAGAGAGCTACGTTTTCGGGGTGTTCGATATGATTAAAACCGATCATGTCTTCGTGGCTGACGCCATGATCCGTGACAGCATTCACTTCGGTGCCTCGTTTGGCAGCAACCTCATTAAAAATGTCTAGTTTGTCCTGCTCGGCAGTAAAAAGATTGCCTTTGAAGGGAATGGTGTTGGATAAGGACATGGCAATGTCGCGGAGACGATGTCCCATCTCTTCAACATGGTCCAGACGGGCATTTGTAATGACACTATGGGTTGATTTCACCATATGCTGTTCGGTGATCCATTGATATTGGGGTTGCACTGCCATACATTCCAGAACAACTGCCTGTGGGCGAAACTGTCCAAAATAACGTAAGAATCGAACTTGCTCGCCAATACTGGGTTTCTGAAGTCGGTGAATTTTGCGATCTTTTCCCTCTAAATCCAGAATGCGGGGATCTGATCCAGTGGTCTTTCCAAGGACAGAATAACCTGCCTCTCTGAGACCTGCGCAAATGAGTCGTGTGACACTGGATTTACCCCGTGTTCCATTGACATGTATTCTGATAGGGATTCGTTTCAGGGCGCGGAGATGAACCCACCACTCTCCAGTGAGAGCAGCGATCACCGTTAAAATCATGATAAACAAAGAAAATACAACGACATCCATAAATAGAATCTAGACCTTGAGCCCCTTCCAACTCCCCGCAATTTCGAGGACAAAATATAGTTTTCACAGAATGTTTAGTAAGATTGAAAAGGGGGTTTTTCTTGAAGACATAAAAATGTCATTTATGGTGGGATTTTGTGAATCCATGAAAAGGCAGGGGGGTAGCATGCTACCCCCGTACATCAATGAGCGAAATTGGGAGGAGTTGGAAGGCATGCTACCTCCGCAATGACTGTATTGGGGTCTTCGCGATAACTAAGACCCAATCAAGCATTATTTAGCAGTGTTGGGTTAATAGATTTATAGTTATCAATATAGGGTGCTTGATCCCTGATTATGGCGCACAACACCTTTAATAATTTGTTGGCTACATTATTAAGG